>NZ_SMJZ01000055.1 GCF_004348345.1 Nonomuraea longispora | reverse complement strand
ATCTGATGGTGTCCGGCCTGGTCATCCGTGCTCCTGCCGGGCGATGGTGAGGAAGCGTTCGTAGAGGGGCCGGTAGGCGGCGGCGAGGCCGGGGTCGTGCGGCTGGGGCTCACGGGGCAGTACGGGAACGTCGTCGAGTGAGCCTCCCGCCTGGCCGGCGATGAGGGCGGCGCCCGCGCAGACCGCGTCGTCCGCGCGTACGACGTCGACCGGCACGGGCGAGAGCGCCGCCTTGACGCGCGTCCAGAGCGGGATCCGCACCTGCCCGCCGAACACCACGAGCCGCTCGGCTTCTGCGCCGGTCACGGCGGCGAGCTCGGCCACGGTCCAGCGGGTGTGCAGGCACGTGCCCTCCATGGCGGCCGCCAGCAGATCACCGTACGTGTGGTCCGGCCCCATTCCGGACATCGTCACCCGGCGTCCGCGGTCGGGAGCGGGCGCCACCCTGCCACGCAGGTACGGCTCGGCGATGATCCCCGTCGGCAGCCGCACGCCGTCCAGCAGCGCGGGCAGTGCGGCGTACTTGTCCGCCGTCGCACGTGCGCCGCCCTCCACCACGCCGCGGGCCGGTGGGTCCTCGGGGGCGGTGGTCAGGCCGAGGAGCCAGTCGAGCATGCCGCCGCTGGTCGGCAGGCCTCCGACGAGTACGGTGCCCGTGCCGTCGAGCGATGGGTCGGCCGTGATGCCCATCGCCAGGCCGGTGCGGGGGTCCGGCGGGTGCGCCGCCGGCGCCAGGACCGCCTCCGCCGTGCCCATGGAGTCGGCCACGTGCCCGGGGCGGCGCACACCGGAAGCCCAGGCACCCACCGCGTGGTCGTGGCCGGCGATCACCACGGGGACGCCTGCCGCCACCCCGCTCACCCTCGCCGTCAGCCCGCCCACGGGCTCCACCGCCCGGACCGTGGGCGCCAGGTGCCCGGGACGGAGCCCGGCCAGGGAGAGCAGGTCCTCGTCGTAGTCGCGGCGTACGACGTCGTAGGCGAGGGTGCGCGCGGCCAGCGTCTCATGGGTGCGCAGCACGCCGGTGAGCGCGTACGCCACGGCATCGGGCACGCTCGCCCACCAGCGCATCGCCGCCGGCACATCCGGTTCGTGCGCCCTCAGCCAGAGCCACTTCGCCAGCGGCGCCTTCGCGTCCACCCACCGCCCGGTCCGCGCGTAGACCTCCACCACGTCGCCACCCGAGCCGACGTCACCACCGCCCCAGGCGCCGCCATGGGGCGCGTTCAGGGACGCGGCGGGGTCGCGCAGGGCGGCGGCTTCCTGGGTCCCCCGCGGGTCGTTCCACCACAGCAGGGGCGTGAGCGGGCTCCCCGAGTCGTCCAGGGGCACGCCGGTCTCGGCCATGCCCGCGATCCCGATCGTGTCCGGACCGCGCCCCGTGCGGGCGGCGCACTCCTCCAGGGCCTCCAGTACGGCGGCCACGAGGGCGGGCAGGGTGCGCGGTGTCGGGCGGCGTACGGAGGAGACGCAGCCGCCCCTCTCGTCGAAGAAGCCCACCTTGACGTGGGTGGTGCCCACGTCGATCCCGCACAACAACGCCATGTTGTCACTATAAGTCCATGAGTTGGCTGAAAAGCGCCAACTTCTGGGGCATTATGGTCATATGAGCGATATCGAGGCGAGCTTGCGCTACTCGTCCGCCCCGCACCGGCGCGAGGCGATCCTGCGCAGGATCGAGCTCGACGGGTACGTCGCCGCCGCCGACCTGGTCACCGAGCTGGGCGTCTCCCCCAACACCGTCAGGCGTGACCTGCGCAGGCTCGCCGGCGACGGTCTCGTCAGGGCGGTACGCGGGGGCGCCGCCGCGGCCGACGTGGGCGCCACGCCGTTCACCGACCGTTCCGTCCAGGCGTCCGCCGCCAAACGGGCGGTCGCCGCCGCCGCGGTACGCCACGTCGAGCCGGGCACGGCCATCGCCCTCGACTCGGGCACCACCACCCTGGAGATCGCCAAGCTCCTCCCCTCCGCGGCGGACCTGACCGTCATCACCCATTCGCTGCCCGCCATCGCCGTGCTCGCGCCGAGACCCGACGTCACCCTCATCGGGGTGGGCGGCCAGTACGGCAGGGACACGCGCTCGTTCGGCGGGCCGGAGACCCTGGCCTCGCTGGAGCACATGAGCGTGCGCACGCTGTTCCTGGCCGCCACCGCGCTCGACGGGTCCGGCGTCTACGGCGCCACACCGTACGAGGCCGAGACCAAGCGCCGGCTCATCGCCATCGCCCGCAGGACGATCGTGGTCGGCGACGCGCGCAAGTTCGTCCTGAGTGCCCCGATCCGGGTGTGCGGGTGGGACGCGGCCGACCTGCTGGTGACCGACGGCGTGCCGCACGGGTTCGAGGGAGTCGACGTCGAGTTCGGCTCACGGGCTCCCGTCTGACAGAAGCGGCGCGGCCACCATGATGGTCATGCCCCACGTCATCAGGTGCTTGAACACGTCGTCCCGGATCGCCACGTCGGAGTGCGCCACGATCAGCGCGCCGTTGGCGGAGAAGGGGCTGCAGTCCACCACCGAGGAGGAGATCGCCGGCGCCGTGACCATGCCGACGGCGCCCACCTGCCCGGTCTGCAGGAAACTTCACGGTGCCCTGGTCCCGCAGGAGGGAGACGTACGTGACGATGCCGCCGATGAGGAGCACCGCACCCCAGCTGATCTTGCCGACGGCGCCACGGGCGGCGGACGGGGAAATTGCCCCGTATAGCGGTCTATTCAAATCAATCCAGATAAGTCGTGCAAAAACGTAAATCACAGCAGATAAGCACCCTTGACACATCCCCACACCAGGAATAGCCTCCCGGACTATTATATCGATTTAATCCGCCAGGGTGCCGGGCAACCGCATCCATGCGGGCGTCACCCGAGGAGCCCGTGACCATGAGACCCCCCAGCAGCATCCGCCGCGCACTCATCACCTCCTTGGCCGCCCTGCTCTGCCTCCCCCTCATGGCGGCGCCGGCGAGCGCGGCCCACGGGACCGGACACGAGAGCGGACACGAGAGCGGACACGGGAACGGACACGGGCGGCCGGACGCGGGCGTCCGGCTCGAACACCTCGACCGCGGCCTGGTGGCGGCCACGACCGGCGGCGGCGTCTTCCTGAGCTGGCGGCTGCTGGGCGACGAGGTGACCGGGCACGGCGACACCGGCATGCGGGGCCCCGCCTTCCGGGTCTACCGCGACGGCCGCCCCATCGCGACGGTCACCGACAGCACCAACCACCTGGATCCCGCCGGCACCCGGGTCTCGGAGTACCGCGTGGCTCCGGTCACCCGGGGCCGGGAGGGCCGGCGCAGCGCCGCGGTCAAGCCGTGGGTTAAATCGTTTTATGATCTCAAGCTGCGGAAACCGGCCGACGGTGTGACCCCCGCGGGCGAGGCCTTCACGTACACCGCCAACGACATGAGCGTCGGCGACGTGGACGGCGACGGCCGCTACGAGTACGTCGTCAAATGGGACCCCTCCAACTCCAAGGACGTCTCCCAGCGCGGCTACACCGGCAACACCTACGTCGACACCTACGAGCTCGACGGCACCCTGCGCTGGCGGCTCGACCTGGGCGTCAACATCCGATCCGGCGCACACTACACCCAGTTCCAGGTCTACGACCTCGACGGCGACGGCCGTTCCGAGATGATGCTCAAGACCGCCCCTGGCACCAAGATCATCCGGTACGGGAGCAGGGGCCAGGTCGTGTCGGAGCGTCACGTCACCATGCCGCGCCAGGACGTCAGGGCGGGCTATTCGCACCAGGACGATTACCGGCAGAGCGCAGCAGACTATTTCGACCACATTGTGGAAATGTTCGCGAAATGGCATGAGCGCCCGGAGGTGGTCGCGAAACGCTGGCCGGCCACTCTGGAAGAGGCCTTCGGCATCGAGCCTGCGCACGAATACCCGCTCTCCCATGAGGACGCCGTGGAGCTGGCCACCTACTTCGTCGACGTCTACGCGCCGGGCCGCAGCGGCAACAACCGGTTGCGCGAGTTCGAGGGCTTCGTCCTCACCGGCCCCGAATACCTGTCCGTGCTCGACGGGGCCACCGGCAGGGAGTTGCAGACGATCCCCTACAAGCCCGGCCGCGGCGACGACGGGCTCATGTGGGGCGACTACGCGATGTCCAGGATCGAGCCGGGCAACCGGGTCGACCGGTTCCTGTCCGCGGTGGCCTACCTCGACGGCAGGCGCCCGTCGGCGGTGTTCGCCCGCGGCTACTACACCCGCACCACGCTCGTCGCCTACGACTGGAACGGCCGGCGCCTGGAGGAGGTCTGGTACGCCGACAGCGGTCACGCCCCGATGGCGAACCCGTTCAACGCCTCACCGCACGGCGTTCCCGGCAGCAACCCGGAATATGCCGACCTGACCACCCAGGGCTTCCACTCGATGAGCGCCGCCGACGTGGACGGCGACGGCAGGCAGGAGATCGTCTACGGCGCCGCGACCATCGACGACGACGGCGACCTGCTGTACTCGTCGTTCGCCGAGGGACCACCCCAGAGCAGCGTCCCTGGCCAGAATGTGCGGCTCGGCCACGGCGACGCCCTGCACGTGGGCGACTTCGACCCCGGCCGCCCTGGCCTCGAGATCTGGACGGTGCACGAGGGCGGCACGTGGGCGCCGTACGGGTGGGCGCTGCGCGACGCGGCCACCGGCGAGGTGATCCACGGCGGCTACAGCGGCCGGGACACCGGGCGCGGCATGGTCGGCGACGTCGACCCGGCGATCCGCGGCATGGAGGCGTGGTCGTCGGTACCGCCCGACGAGGGGATCCAGGCGGGCCTGTGGTCGGCCCGCGGCGAGCATCTGGACCGCGTCACGCCCGGCACGAACATGAGCATCCGCTGGGCCGCCGACATGACCACGCAGCTCGTCAACGGCACCGCGACCACCGAGCTGCAGACGCCGACGATCGACGACTGGAAGCGCGGCACGGTGCTCACCGCCGAGGGCACGCTGACCAACAACTGGACGAAGGGCAACCCGGGGCTGGTCGCCGACGTCTTCGGCGACTGGCGCGAGGAACTGCTCGTCCGTACGGCCGGCGGCGACGCGGTGCGGATCTACCTGAGCACCGAGGTGACCGGCAGGAAGATGTACACGCTCATGCACGACCCGCAGTATCGCGCCGACGTGGCCCGGCAGCAGACGGCCTACAACCAGCCGGCGTACCCGAGCTTCTACTTCGGCTCCGACATCGACTGGTCGCGGGTCCCCGTCCCCCGCATCAGCACCCCCAAGGGATAACAGGGCGCGCATGCCGAGGGCGCTCCCTGGGACAGGGGAGCGCCCTCGGCGTACGTGTGCGTGCCCGCTCAGGCGGGAAGCTTCACCGGCAGCGGCGTGTTCGCCGGCCGGGTGTCCTTCTCGGCCCACGCGCCGGTCGAGAAGGCGACCGGGTGGTTCTTCTTGCCGACCCCGTCGCCCCACTTGGTGACGACATAGTCGATCTCGATGTGGCCCTTGCCCCCGTTGTTCTCGACGCCGAGCGTCTCGGGGTCGAAGGTGCCGCCGGTCAGCTCGGCGAAGGTCTTGGCGTCCAGGTCGAGCATGACGCCGCGGCTGGAGGGGTCTCCAGGGCCACGGTCGCCGACGAAGAACGGCACCTTCTTACCCTGGTAGATGGCGTACCCCTCGGTCATGAGGGGCCAGCTGGGGCTGGCGGCCAGGCCCTTCTGCATGGGCTTGCCCGCGGCGGGAAGGCCGGTGTCGCCGGCCCGGCCGGAGGCGTCGTCCCAGAAGTACGAGGCGGTCGTGGAGCCCTTGAGCATGACCTGCTGCACGGTGCCGGAGTCGGCGTGCGCCGGCGCGGCGCCCACGGTCAGGGCGGTCGCGGCGGTCGTGGCCAGCATGGCGAAGGTACGCAGGCGAGCTTGCATGATGGTGTCAGGTCCTTTGTTAGGGGACGATGGCAGTTCGCGCTCGCTTGGACGGACGTAGCCGGGCAGCACGCCGGGCGGGACGCTACGCGGAGCACGGGGGAATCCAGCGGGAGGATCCGTGGGTTCCGGCGCCCTTCGCCGCGACTGCGCGGGCACGGGTCATCGCCGGACATGCACTAACCTAACCCCCAAACCGGACAAATGCAAACATATCGCCACGAAACGGGTATAGATCTACCTCAGCCGACCTCTCTGCGCATCGTCCGCACCATGCCGGCGGCCATCGGCAACACGATCCAGGCCAGCGACGACACGGCCACCCGGGCGGCGTCGCCCCCGGTCATGGTGCCGTTCACCAGCGGGATGGTGGCGGTGTTGAGGTCCAGCCACTGAGTCGCGGCCTCCCCCGCGGAGCCGAGCCGGGCCACGACGCTCCACATGACCGCGTTGGACAGGAAGACCACGATCGCCGCGGGCGCGTTCATCAGCACCGTACCCAGGGCCAGCCCCTGGGCGGTGAGCAGGACCGTCGTGGCCGTCCATCCCGCCAGGGCCGGCAGGGCGACCCGCCAGTCGGCCGGCACCCCCTGGGCCGCCGCGACGGCCGCCGTCACCGGCGCCGCGACCAGCATCGCGAACACGCAGGCCAGGACGGAGGCGACCAGGGGCGGCAGGCACTTGGCCGCCCACACCCGCCCCCTCCGGGGTTCGAGCGTGAACGTGGTCAGCGCCGTGCGGTGGCTCCACTCGCCGGTCACGGTGAGGATGGCGAGCACGGGAAGCAGGATGCCCACCACGATGCCGGCCGTCACCGCGGCGGTGTGGAGCTCGGGACCGGAGGCGATGCCGCGAACGACGACGGCGCCGGCCGTCAGGACGGCCAGCACGCCGGTGATGACCTTGCTGCCGCGGGTGTCGACGAGCTTGCGGGTCTCCACCCGCAGCAACGTCGGGAACGGGATGCGCCCGGTGGTCATGCGAGGCCCCTGTCGGCGGCGGCGGTCAGCTCCAGGAAGGTCTGCTCCAGGCTGCGACCCCGGCCGAGCTCGGCCGGGGTGCCCTGGGCGAGCAGGCGGCCCCGCCCGATCATCACGATGCGGTCGGCGACCTGCTCCACCTCGTGCAGCAGGTGCGAGCTGAGCAGCACCGCGCATCCGGAGCGGGCCAGGTCGCGCAGCAGCCCGCGCATCCAGTGGATGCCCTGGGGGTCGAGGCCGTTGGCCGGCTCGTCCAGGATGAGCGCCCGCGGCCGGCCGAGCAGGGCGTGCCCGATGCCGAGCCGCTGCCGCATGCCCAGGGAGTAGCCGCCGACGGGCCTGCGGCCTTCCTTGCCGGTCAGGCCGACCAGTTCCAGGACCTCGTCCACGCGCGTACGGGGCAGGCCCAGCATCATCGCGCCGAGGGTCAGGACCTCACGGCCGGTGCGGCCGGGATGCTGGGCGGAGGCGTCGAGCAGCGTACCCACGTCGTAGCCGGGACGCTCCAGCTCGGCGTACGGCCGCCCGAGCACGGTGGCGGAGCCGGAGGTGGGGCGGGACAGCCCCGCCAGGATGCGCATGGCCGTCGACTTGCCCGCGCCGTTGGGCCCGAGGAACCCGGTGACGGAGCCGGCCGGCACGGTGAAGGACACGTCGTCGAGCGCCTTCACGTCGCTGTACGTCTTGCTGAGGCGATGAAATTCGATCACGCCCACAGTTCATCGAAGACGCGCCCCGCGTACATCGGACCTGGGTCCACGGCGGGTGGCGGCCCGGCCACACCCGCCGCCCCGGGTGTAGACCAGGGTCTGCAGCGCGATGGACCCCGGTCGCTAACCCGGCACGGCGGCGGGTCCCTAGGCTGGTGGACGTGCACGACGCCGACGAGCATCAACCGCCCCTCGACACGCTGGGCATCACGCTGCGCCACCTGTTCGCCGCGCTGCCCCTGCTGTTCTACGTCGTCACGGTGGTCCTGCTGTCGGGCCGCGCGCCCATGCCGTACGCGTCGACCGGCTGGGTGCTGGCCGACATGGGGCTCGGCGTGGCGGGGCTGGTCGTCATGCGCTGGCGGCGCCGGTGGCCGTGGCAGATCGCGCTGGCCACCGCGCTGCCGACCGTCGTGTCGTTCACGGCGGGCGGGCCCGCGCTGGTCGCCTACACCTCGCTGGTCACGCACCGGCGCTGGCGCCAGATCGTGCCGGTGGCCGCGGCGAGCTGCCTGATCATGTTCGTGGCGGGGTGGCTCCAGGACGGCTCCCGTTCCATGGCCGCCGTCAACGCGGTGACCGGCCTCGTCATCCTCGCCGTCGCCACCGTGCTCGGCCTCTACGTGCGCAGCCGCCGTGACCTGACCACCTCCCAGCGGAAGGCGGAGGCGGCGGTCCAGCGGCAGCGGGTCGAGCGGGCCCAGCTCGCGGAGCGGCTGCAGATCGCCCAGGAGATGCACGACGTGCTGGCTCACCGGATCTCGCTGCTGGCGATGCTGGCCGGCGGGCTGGCGTACCGGAAGGACCTCACCCCCGAGCAGACGCGGGAGGCCGCGCTGGCCATCCAGGAGAACGCCCACCAGTCGCTGAACGAGCTCCGTGCCGTGCTCGGCACGCTGAGGCGCGACCCCGGCCCCGACGGCGGCCCCGACGGTGGCCCCGACGGCGGCCCCAACGGCGGCCTGCCAGGCCCTCAGGGCCCGCAGCCGACGCTGGCCCAGCTGGACACCCTGTTCGAGGAGGTGCGGGCGGCCGGGCAACGGGTCGAGGTGGACGACGCCATCGACTGCCGCGAGCAGCTGCCCACCCAGACGGGGCGGCACGCGTACCGGATCGTGCAGGAGGCGCTCACGAACGCCCGCAAGCACGCGCCCGGCAGCCGGGTGACGGCCGAGCTGGGCGGGCGGCCGGGTGAGGGGCTGCGCATCCGGGTGAGCAACCCGGCGCCGGCCGGCGCGTCCGCGGGGCCCGGCGGCCGGCTGGGCCTGGTCGGCCTGGCCGAGCGCACCAGGATGGCCGGCGGCACCATCAGCCACACCGTCCGCGACGGGCGGTTCATCCTCGACGCCAGGCTGCCGTGGGAGGCTTGATCTCGTGACCCGTCTTCGTATTGTGATCGTGGACGACGACCCGATGGTGCGCACGGGGCTGAGCCTCATCCTGGGCGGCGAGCCCGACCTCGATCTGGCCGGGGAGGCGGCCGACGGCAGGCAGGCCATGACCGTGATCCGCGACCTGCGCCCCGACGTCGTGCTGATGGACATCCGCATGCCGCACCAGGACGGCCTCACCACCACCGAGCTGCTGCTCAAGAGCCCCTCCCCGCCCAGGATCCTGGTGCTGACCACGTTCGACGCCGACGACATGGTGCTGCGCGCCCTGCAGCTCGGGGCGCACGGCTTCCTGCTGAAGGACACACCGCCGCCCAAGATGATCGAGGCCGTGCGCGCGTGCGCGCGCGGCGAGCCGGTGTTGTCCCCGAGCGTCGCCCAGCAGGTGATCGCGGCGGCCACCGGCAGGCACGACCCGCGGCGGCCGCAGGCGCTGGAGGAGCTGTCCCGGCTGACCGAACGCGAGCGCGAGGTCGCCGTCGAGATCGCGAAGGGCGGCTCCAACACGGAGATCGCGGCCAGCCTCTGCGTGAGCGTGGCCACGGTCAAGGCCAACATCACGCGCATCTTCGCCAAGCTCGGCACCGACAACCGGGTTCACGTGGCCATGAAGGTACGAGACGCGGGACTGATCTGAATGCCGCTGGACACCGACCGGCTGCTCGCCGCGCTGACCGCGTGGAGCCTTCCGGTGGTCTCGGCCGAGCCGCTGCCGGGCGGCTGGAACTCCGTGACCTGGCTCGTCCGCGACGCTTCCGGCGCCCCCTACGTCGCCAAGCTGTCCGACGTCGGCTCCGCCACCGCCTTCCTCGGCGGTCTGCGGGTGGCGGCCCGCGCGGAGCGGGGCGGGCTGGCCAGCGGCGCCCCCGTCCCCCTGCCCGACGGCCGGCTGGCCACGGACCTGGACGAGGGGCTGCTGGCCCTGCTGCGCTACGTCCCCGGCCGCCCGCCGGACGCCTCCTCCGCGGGAGACCTGCACCGGATGGGGGCGGTGCTGGCCCGCGCGCACCGCGCGCTCGGCAACGACACCGCCGACGTCGGCAAGCAGCACCGGTGGCCGTGGCCGTGGGCGAGCGACTGCCTGCGCGAACTGCCGATGCCCGGCCATGTCCGCACGAGGGCCGCCCAGGTGCTGGAGGAGGCGCGCGAGGCCGCGCCGCACCTCCGCGCCGGCGTGGTCAACGGCGACCCCGGCCTGGACGGCTTCCGCCTCAGCGAGCGCTCGCCCGAGGAGGACGGCCTCGTCGACTGGGGCGCGGTCCTGCAGGCCCCCATCCTGTACGACCTCGCGTGCACCGCCGTGCTGACCCGCGAGACACCCCACGCGATCCGGCACGTCGTCGCCGGTTACCAGGCCGTCGACCCCGCCATCGCCGACGAGCTGCCCTGTCTGGACACGTTCGTCCGGCTGCGGTGGATGGCGCACGCCATCTACTTCTCCGACCGCATCGAACGTGGCCTGCTCAGGGGCGTCTCCAGCGCGGCGGGCAACGAGGAGGGGCTCGAGGAGGCGTACGCCGGCATGTGCGGGACGCACCGCTCCTAGGGCCCTCTACGCAGGTGGGCCGCTCAGCAGCGTGTCGAGGAAGAGCTTGCGGTAGCGGAGGGCGTCGACGGCGAGCGCGACGTCGACGCCGTTCGCCGTCCCGGCCAGCCCGTGAGCGGCGTCCTCACCGGGCAGCACCCGCCGGTCGACGAGCGTCTGACCCCTGCTGCGTCCGGGGGCGAGCTCCACGCTGACCGGCAGCCGCTCCGTGGTCAGGCCGCCGGGGTCGGCCACCGCGCACACCGCTCCGGCGTCGCCGAGCAGCCCGTCGCCGTTCACGCGGGGGTCGGCCCCGCACAGGGCGATCTGGTGGCGCAGCAGCAGGCCCGCCAGCCGGCTGCCCGGCTCGTCGTGCCCGAGCAGCTCCGCGCACGTGGGGGCGTCCACGGAGACGTGGTAGAAGACGTCGAGCCCGTACATCGTCACGGGCACCCCGGCGTCCATGACGATCGCGGCCGCCTCGGGGTCGTGCCACACGTTGAACTCGGCGACGGGGGTGGCGTTGCCGATGGAGGCGCTGCCGCCCATGAGGACCAGCCGCTCGATGTTGCCGGCGACCTCCGGGCAGGCCCGCAGCAGGAGGGCGAGATTGGTGAGCGGGGCCAGGCCCACGACAACGACGGGCTCGGGTGCGCCGAGGATGGTGTCGCGCAGCAGGTCCACGGCCGGCACCCCGGCCGGCCGCCGGGCCGAGACGGGGAGTCCGAGGTCGGCGAGGCCGTCGGCGCCGTGGATGTGGCCGGCGTCGCGGGCCGGCTCGATGAGCGGCCGCTCCGCGCCCGCGCTCACCGGCACGTCGGGGGCGCCGGCCGCGTCGAGGACCTTGAGCGTGTTGGCGACCACCTGTCCGAGGCCCGCGTTGCCGGCCACGCATGTCACGGCGCGCAGCCTCAGCTCCGGATGGCGTACGGCGAAGAGGAGGGCCAGCGCGTCGTCCACGCCGGTGTCCACGTCAAGAATCAGGTCCTTCATCCCATTCCTTCCTCGATGCACCTTGACAGGTACGCGCACACCATCCCACGATGTCCTATCTGACCAATGAGGTCTAGACGTCTACCTCCACCGGGAGCACCGCCGTGACAGACGTCCCGTCGACCGGCCACCCCACCACCTCCAGCACCACCGCCCGCCGCACCGTGCCGTGGAAGCTCACCGCGGCCACGATCGTCGGCAACACCATCGAGTTCTACGACTTCACCATCTACGGCACGCTCACCGCACTGGTCTTCGGCCGGCTCTTCTTCCCCACGTCCGACCCGCTCGCGGGAACGCTGCTCGCCTTCGGCACGTTCGCGGTCGGATTCGTGTCGCGGCCGCTGGGCGGCGTGCTCTTCGGGCACCTCGGCGACCGCCTGGGCCGCAAGCCGACGCTCACGTGGAGCCTCGGGGTGATGGGGACGGCCACGTTCCTCATGGGTCTGCTGCCGACGTACGCCGACATCGGGGTCTGGGCACCCATCATGCTCACGTTCCTGCGCTTCTGCCAGGGGCTCGGCATCGGCGGCGAATGGGGAGGCGCCGTCAGTCTCATGGTCGAGAGCGCGCCCCCGTCCAGGCGCGGCTGGTACGGCAGCCTCGTCCAGACCGGCAGCGGCTTCGGCATCATCCTGTCCAGCCTCACCCTCACCACGCTGCTGGCCACGCTCGGCACCGGCGACCTGCTGGCCTGGGGCTGGCGCATCCCGTTCCTGGTCAGCGTGGTGCTGGTCGGCGTGGGCGTCGTGGTGCGCATGCAGATCCAGGAGTCGCCCGAGTTCCGCGAGGTCAAGGCCGGGGAGCGGGTCGAGCGGGCGCCGGTGTGGCAGACCGTGCGGCGGCACCCGCGCACGATCGCGCTGGCCATCGGCATGTACGTCGCCATCGCCGCCTTCGGCTTCGTCATCGGCGTGTTCGTGATCTCCTACACCGTCCAGGAGCTGGGCCTGTCGCGGGAGCTGGCGGTCGCCGCCAACCTGGTCAACGGGGTCTTCTACGTGATCGGCATCCTGGTGGCGGGCGCGCTGTCCGACCGGATCGGCAGGCGCAGGGCGTACCTGCTGTGCGGGCTGCTGCTGATCCCGGCCCCGTTCCTCTACTTCGCGCTGATCGACACTCGCTCGATCCCGCTGATCCTGGCGGGCAGCGTGTTCGTCGGCCTGGTCAGTGGCCTGCCGTACGGCGTGCAGGCCGCGCTCTTCTGCGAGCTGTTCCCCGCCAGGCTCCGCTACAGCGGGATCTCGCTCGGCTTCCAGGTCGCGACCGTGCTGGGCGGGGCGCTCGCGCCGACCGTGGCCTCGCTGCTGTTCGCGGCGGCGGGGCACAGCTGGGCCATCTCGGCCTACATCGCGGGCCTCGCCGTGATCATGGTCCTCTGCACGCTGGCCGTACGGCCGTACTCGGAGACGAAAGGCATCATCGCATGACGAACCGGCCCGACATCGTGCTCGTCATGGTCGACCAGCTGGCCGCGCGCTGGCTGGAACAGGCCTGGCAGGGCGTGGTCGACCTGCCGAACCTGCGGGCGCTGGCCGAGGGCGGCGTACGGTTCCCCAACGCGTTCACCCCCAACCCGGTCTGCGCCCCGGCCCGCGCCACCGTCGCCACCGGGCTGACCAGCCAGGGGCACGGGGTGAGCGAGTGCGGCTACGACCTCGACCCGGCCCTGCCCACGTTCATGCGCACGCTCCAGCGGGGCGGGTGGCGTACGGGCGCGTTCGGCAAGCTGCACCTGCGGACGCAGATCGGCGGCGTACACCCCGACTACCGGCCCTACGGGTTCGACGTCACCCACATCACCGAGGACCCCCGCGCGGGCGAATGGCTGGACTGGGTACGCGAGCACCACCCCGGGCACTACCGCGCGGCACTGTCCACCGTCTGGATGACGATGGTGCCCGAACTGCGCGCGTACGGGCCCGAGCGGCGCGACCTGGTGGCCGAGATCGAGGCCGCGCGGCGCGAGTTCCCCGAATCCACCGGGGAGGCGTACACGCTGCCCTTCCCCGCCGAGGTCTCCCAGACGAGCTGGATCACCGAGCGCGCGTGCGACTTCATCCGCGGCACCGAGGCGGACCGCCCGTTGTTCGCGCACGTCAGCTACGTGCAGCCGCACAATCCCTTCGCGCCGCCCGCCGAGTACCTGCGGCACGTGCGCGCCGAGCGCGTCCCCCGTCCGCTGCCCGCGGAGTGGCGCTCCGGCGGGCCCGCCTATTTCGACCGGGAGCAGTACCGGCAGGCCTCCTACGACGTCGACGACTGGGAGAGCCACCGGCTGCACTACTTCGCCGACCTGGCGCACCTCGACGAGCAGCTCGGCCGGCTGGTGGACTGCCTGCGCGAGACGGGGCGGCTGGCGGGCACGTACGTCATCTTCACCTCGGACCACGGCGAGCTGCTGCACGACCACGGGCTGGTCGGCAAGTGGGAGCGCCACTACGACGCCTGCATCCGGGTCCCGCTTCTCGTCTCGGGCCCGGACCTGCGCCCCGGGGTGCGGCCGGAGCTGGTGGAGCTGACCGACCTCGCGCCCACGATCCTCGACGTGGCCGGCCTCGAACCCGACCCGCTGCCCCGCCCCGAGCTGGGCAACCCGCACCTCCCGCGGCGGCTGCCGGCCCTGCCGGGCAGCTCGCTGCTGCCGCTGTGCCAGGGCCTGGACCTCGACTGGCGCACGGCGGTCTACGTGCAGAGCAACAACAACCACTGGGAGGCCTCGCCCCGGAGCTGGTCGCGTACGGTCCGCACCGCCCGGCACCGCTACACCCGCTATTTCGGCGGGGGCGGCGAGCAGCTGTTCGACCTGAAGGCGGACCCGGACGAGCAGCACGACCTCGCCCACGACCCGGCCGCCGAGCCGGTCCTGCGGCGCCTGCGCGAGGAGTTGCTGGAGCTCGTCGTGCTCGACGGATATCCGAACAGCCCGCGCGGGCTTTACGGCATCGGAACGTGGTGAGCCGGCTCTACAGTTGTACGGTGATGAAACCGCCCAAGCGAGCCGCCATGGCCGCGCAGGCGATCCGTGAGCTCATCGCGGCGGAGTTCGAGCTGGGCGACCAGTTGCCCTCCGAGGCCGAGCTGGCCCGCCGGCTGGCCGTGAGCCGGGTCACCGTCCGCGAGGCCCTCGGCCAGCTCTGGCTCGAAGGCCTCATCTCCCGCCGCTGGGGTGTGGGCACGTTCGTCCGGCAGCGGCCGGGCCCGGCCGCTGGACCGTTCACGAGCGTCTTCGTCGACCTGCACGACATCGGCTCGCTGCCGCACCGGATCGCCGCCACGGGCCGCACGCCGTCGCTCCCCCACGCCCGCGCCGAGCAGGTGCCCGCCACGCCGGAGGCCGCCGCCGCGCTCGGCGTGCCGGAGGGTGAGCGGATCTGGCGGGTGGAGCGCTGCCTCGCGATCGACGGCACGCCCGCGATCGTGCTGCACGACCATGTCCCGCTCAAGGTCAACGGCGTCCCGTTCGACCCGGCGCCGGTGACCGGGCTGGGCGGCGACTTCCCCACGCTCGTGCACGCCACCGGCACCCGCATCGTCAGGGACGAAGCCCGGCTGGAGGCGGCGCTGGCGGGCGAGGGCGTGGCCAAGCTGCTCGGCGTCGACGCCGGCACACCGGTGCTGACCACGCGGCAGACCAGCCACGCCGACACCGGCACGGTGGTGTTGTCGACCCGCTGCTATTACCGGCAGGAGGTCTTCTCGATCCTCCTGGTGCGCACGGTCCCTTACTGACCCGGCTCGACGGGGCCGAGCACATCGTGGGTGCGCAGCCGTCCGCACATGCCCCAGCGGGTCTCCGCGCTCTGCGGCGACTCCAGGAGCTCCGACTGGCGCAGGTGCGCGCCGTCGCCGCGGGCCAGGGCGTCGAGCACGGCGGCGGTGTGGCGGGCCTGCGCGGCGACCGTACGCTCGAAGGTCTCGCGCCAGGCCGCGACCCTGGGCCGCACCAGCGCGACCGCGTGGTCGTAGAAACGTTCCAGCGGGCCGTGGTCGCCGGCGGCGGCGCTGCCGGCCAGTGCGCGGAAACCCTGGACGGCCAGCTCGCGCCGGCGCATCGCGGCCGCCTCCATCGCCTCCTCCCCCTCGCCTTCGGGCAGGGTCGCCGCGGCCCGGTAACGTCCGGGATCGGCCATGATCTCGGGCGGGAACGTCATGACCGCGTCGCCCGCCTCGGGCAGTCCCGCGTTCGCCATCACGACCACGACCTGCAGGCCCCCGCGGTTGACCGCCCGGTGGATCGTGCCGGGGGTGAACCACACGGTCGACCCGGCCGTCAGCTCCGTCTCCCTGAAACCGTGCGTGCCGAGGGTCTGCAGCGCTCCGTGCCCGCCGATCACGACGTAGCCCTCGGTGGAGGCGGTGTGCAGGTGCGGGGTGCCGCCCTCCAGGCCGTCGGCGCACGCGCCGGTGTAGACCGACAGCCGGGTGACGGACGTGCCGCCGGGGAACGCCGCGGGCATCACGCGCTCCGCTCGCCGAAGGACGCGGTGCTGCCCCGCACGACGAGCGTGGTGGCGAGCTCGATGCGGGTGCCCGCCGGGCCCCGGGGATGGGTCAGCTCCTCGGAGACGAGCCGGACCGCCTCGTTGGCCATGTCGTCGAGCGGCTGGCGGACGGTGGTGAGCGGCGGCGAGAGCATCTCGCACACCATCGAGTCGTCGAACCCGACGACCGACAGCTCGTCGGGCACGCGGACGCCGCGCTCGGTGGCCGCCTGGTAGACGCCCGCGGCCTGCAGGTCGTTGGCCGCGAAGATGGCGCTGGGCGGGTCGTCGCGGCCGAGCAGCCGCGCGCCGTGGTCCTTGCCGCCGCTGACCATGAAGTTGCCGTAGTGGGTCAGCTCCGGGTCTGGGTCGATGCCGAACGTGCGGTGCGCCGCCAGATAGCCCTCGTAGCGGTCGAGCGTGCACTGCGCGTCGAGCGGGCCGCCGATGAAGCCGATCCGGGTGTGCCCGAGCTCCAGAAGGTGGGTGGTTGCCATGACGCCGCCCAGCCAGTTGGTGGCGCCGACGGTGGAGATGCGCGGATCGCGCTGGCCCGCGGGGTCGAGCAGCACGAGCGGCACGTGCAGGAGTTCCTCGATCGCCTCGATCTCCCGCTGGTCGGCCCGGGTCAGCACCAGCACGATGCCGTCGGTGCCGCGTTTGCGGACCGTGCCGATCCAGCGCCGCAGGTCGAAGTCGGGACGCGCGGAGGAGGTCACGACGAGCGAGAAGCCCCAGCGGGCCGCCGCCTGCTCCGCGCCTCTGATGAGCACCTCGGCCCACGGCGAGCCGAGTCCGTCGATGAGCAGATCGACCAGGCCGACCCTGGGCGAGCTGGGCGGGCGTGGGGTCTCGTAGCCGAACACCCTGACCGCTTCGAGGACTTTGTCCCTCGTGGCGGCGGAGACGTGTTTCTTGCCGCTGAGGACCTTGGAGACCGTCGGCACCGACACTCCGGCGGCCGCCGCGACGTCGGCCAGCGTTGCTCGCGGCGCTCGGGGCACAGGACCTCCCGTTGCCGTGGGTGCCGGTGTCCGGCCGGCACCTGCGAGGTGGATTTTTCGGAAAATGCACACATCTGTCATGCCGCCAGCTGACCTGGAGATATCAGCGGACCGCCGCCGACTCCTGAGGCTGTTGACATGGATGCAGCTCGGAGCCTAGCGTAACGCATCGGCAATGTCACCGTAATCTTTCGGAAAGATGTCCGGAAACTTTCCAAGCGTTTCGAGGTGCGTTCAGGGCGCACGCCGCGATCGAGCCGACCGTCTGTTAGCGCTACCATCCGTTGGAGATCTCATCCCACGAACGAGGGTGTATGCCTGCACAAGGTGAGCAGCCGGAGGCGGCGGCGCTCCGGGCCGGAAACCTCCCGGCGGAGATGTCGCTCGACGAGAAACTCGTCCAGCTCGTCGGCCTGTGGCGCCACGTCAACCGCGAAGAGGGCGTCGTCGCGCCGCTGCAGGACGCGATGCAGGGCGACGAGGAGGAGTTCGAGGAGTTCGCCCGCCACGGTCTCGGCCACGTCACGCGCCACTTCGGCACCACGCCCGTGGACCCCGCGCAGGCCGGCGCCGAACTGGCCGACATGCAGCGCTGGCTGCGCGACCACACCCGGCTGGGCATCCCCGCCATCGCGCACGAGGAGTGCCTGACCGGGCTGGCGGCCTGGCGGGCCACGACCTATCCCGTGCCGCCCGCATGGGGCGCGACGTTCGACCCCGCCCTCGTGGAGGAGATGGGGCGCAGGATCGGGGCCTCCATGCGGGCGCTCGGCGTGCACCAGGGCCTGGCCCCGGTGCTCGACGTGATCCGCGACCAGCGGTGGGGCCGGGTCGAGGAGTGCATCTCCGAAGACCCGTACGAGGTCGCCACCATCGGCGCGGCGTACGTGCGCGGCCTGCAGTCCACGGGTGTGATCGCCACACTCAAACACTTCGTCGGATATTCCAACTCCCGCGCGGGCCGCAACCTCGCCCCCGTGCACGCGGGCCCCCGCGAGGTGGCCGACACGTTGCTGTTCCCCTTCGAGGTCGCCGTGCGGGACGCGCGGGCGGGCTCGGTCATGAACTCCTACGCCGAGATCGACGGCATCCCGATCGCCGCCGACGCCCACTACCTCACCCGGATCCTGCGCGACGAGTGGGGCTTCGAGGGCACAGTGGTGGCCGACTACTTCGCCGTGGCCTTCCTGCACACGCTGCACGCCGTGGCCACCGACGCCGAGGACGCGGCCGTGCAGGCGCTCAGTGCGGGCATCGACGTCGAGCTGCCCACCGGGGTGGCCTACCTGGAGCCGCTGAAGCGGGCCGTGACCTCTGGGCGGATCCCGGAGTCGCTGGTCGACCGGGCGCTGCGCAGGGTGTTGACGCAGAAGGCGGCGCTCGGCCTGCTCGACGACGGCTACGAGCCCAGCGGGCCGGGCCCGATCGACCTCGACGACCCCGGTTCCCGCGCCCTGGCGCGGCGCCTGGCCGAGGAGTCGATCGTGCTGCTCGCCAACGACGGTGTGCTGCCGCTCGGCCGGGCCGAGGGCAGGCGCGTCGCGGTCCTCGGCCCGAACGCCGGCAGCGTCGCGGCGTTGTTCGGCTGCTACTCCTTCGTCAACCACGTGCTGCCGCACTCCCCCGGCGTGGAGACCGGCATCGCGGCGCCCACGGTGCTCGACGCGCTGCGGGAGGAGCTGCCGGAGGCCGTGATCCGGGTCGACCGGGGCACGGGGGTGGACGACGGCGATCGCTCGGGGATCGCCGCCGCAGCCCGCCTGGCCGCCGGTTCGGACGTCGCGATCCTCGTGCTCGGGGACCGGTCGGGGCTGTTCGGCAGGGGCACCTCCGGCGAGGGCTGCGACGTCGAGACGCTCGACCTGCCCGGCGCGCAGCAGGAGCTGGCCGACGCGGTCATCGCCACGGGCACGCCGGTCGTGGTCGTGCTGATGACGGGCCGCGCGTACGCGGTGCCGCGGATCATCAGGGACGCCGCCGCCGTCGTGCAGGCGTACTTCCCCGGCGAGGAAGGGGCGGGCGCCATCGCCCGGGTGCTCAGCGGCGCGGTGAACCCCTCGGGCCGGCTGCCGATGAGCATGCCGCGCTCGACCGCCGGCCAGCCCTACAGCTACCTGCACCCCAAACTGGGCGCGGCCGGCTCGGTCAGCAACATCGACCCGGCCCCGGCGCTGGCCTTCGGGCACGGGCTCAGCTACACCCGCTTCGTCTACGAGGGCCTGAGGGCCGACGAGCGGGTGCGGGCCGGGGAGCCGATCCGGTGCTCGGTCGTCGTGCGCAACGCGGGCGAACGGCGGGGCGCCGAGGTCGTCCAGCTGTACGCCTCCGACCGGATCGCCTCGGTCACCCGGCCGCTCGCCCAGCTCGTCGGCTACGCCAGGGTCGAGCTGGAGCCCGGCGAGAGCGCGACGGTGGGCTTCGACGTGCCCGCGCGGCTGCTGGCCTTCACCGGCAGGGACGGGCGGCGCGTGGTCGAGCCGGGCGAGGTGGGCGTGTCGGTGCGCCGATCGGCCGCGGACGTGGTGGCCGAGGTGAGCGTGCTGCTGACCGGGCCCTTGCACGAGATCACCGGGGACGAGCGGCGGCTGGGCGCCGTGTCGGTCGAGAAGGGACAGCCGTCATGAGAGTCGCGATCGTCGGCGCCGGCGGCATCGCCGGCATTCACGCCGCCGCCGTGCCGGCGCTGGGCGAAGGGGCGCGGATCGTCGCCGCCGTGGACGTCGACGCCGGCCGGCTGGACGCGTTCGCCGCACAATGGGACGTGCCCGAGCGTTACACGAGCGTCGAGGAGCTGCTCGAACGGTCGGAGTGCGACGTCGTGCACCTGTGCTCGCCTCCCGGCCTGCACCGTGACCAGGCCGTGGCGGTGCTGGAGCGGGGCTGGTCGGTGTTGTGCGAGAAGCCGCCGGCGCTGTCGCTGCGGGAGTTCGACGAGATCGCCGCGGCCGAGGCGCGCGGCGCCGGCTCGTTCGGCACCGTCTCGCAACACCGGTTCGGCGCCCGCGCGCTCGCGCTGCGTGAGGTGATCGCCCGCGGCGACCTCGGGCCGCTACACCTGGCGCTCTGCAACACGCTGTGGTTCCGTCCCGACTCCTACTTCGCGGTGCCCTGGCGCGGCACCTGGGAGTCGGAGGGCGGCGGGCCCACCATGGGGCACGGCATCCACCAGATGGACCTCATGCTGTCCCTCGCCGGCCCGTGGGAGTCGGTACGCGCCACGGCTGGCCGCAAGGCCCGGCCGACCCGGACGGAGGACTTCTCGACCGCGGTGGTGACCCTCGCCTCGGGAGCCACCCTGGTGATCGTCAACAGCCTGCTGTCCGCCCGCGAGACCAGCTACCTGCGCCTCGACCTGGCCGGCGGCACGGTCGAGCTGGAACACCTGTACGGCTACGGCGACGACTCCTGGCGCTTCACCCCGGCCCCCGGCGACGCGGACGCCGAGTCCCGCTGGAACGCGCTGCCGCCCGGCGTGCCGTCCGGCCACTCGGCCCAGTTCGCGGCGGTCGGGGCGGCGCTGCGCTCCGGCGCGCCGATGCCGGTCACGACGGCGCAGGCCCGCCCGACCCTCGAGCTCATCGCCGCCGTCTACGCCTCCGCCTTCACCGGCCGGGAGGTGGCGCGCGGCGAGCTGACCGAGGACTCCCCGTTCTACACCTCCATGGGCGGGCACCAGGCCCCGTGGCTCGCGACCGAAGGGAACCTCTGATGACCGAACCCGTGGACGGGCTGCGGCTCACCGACGAGCGCGGGCGCGCGCTGACACTCACGAGCGGCGGCGTCGAGCTGTTCCGTTACGTGTACGGCCCGTGGGACCGGCAGCTGGAGTCGCCCCGCCCCTACTTCCACCCGCTGCGCACGCTGTCCGGCCGGCTGGTGTCGCTCTACCGGCCATGGGACCACGTCTGGCACAAGGGCATCGCGTGGTCGCTGCCGAACGTGGGCAGCCAGAACTTCTGGGGCGGCGTCACGTACTACCGCGACCGCGGTTACGTGCAGGCGGACAACAACGGCTCGATCGTGCACAACGGCTTCGACGAGATCAGCGGCGGCGAGGACCGGATGGCCGTGCGGGAGTCGCTGACCTGGGTGACGAGCACCGGCGAGCCGTGGTTCACCGAACGGCGCTCCTTCGGCGCGCTGATCGGCCGGGACGGGTGGACGCTGGCGTACACCACCGAGTTCACCAACGTCTCCGGCGTCACCGTCCCGATCGGCAGCCCCACCACCGAGGGGCGGCCCAACGCCGGGTACGGCGGGCTGTTCTGGCGCGGGCCGCGCTCGTTCAGCAACGGGCGCGTCTACATGGACGGGCGCTCCGGTGGCGACGAGATGATGGGCGAGCGGGGCACGTGGCTGGCCTACTCCGGCGACCACGACGAGGTGGACGCGAGCTCGACGCTGGTGTTCGTCGACGACGGCCCCGCTGGTGAGGAGCCGGTCCGGTGGTTCGTCCGCACGGGGATCTTCGCGTGCGTGTGCCCCGCGCCGTTCTTCGACGTCGTACGGCCGGTCGAGCCGGGTGCGTCGCTGGCCTTCCGCTACGCGGTCACGGTCGCCGACGGCGACACCGGCCCGGACGGCGCGGCCCGCGTCGCCGCGGACACCGCCGGCGTCACCTCGCGGCTCCTCTGATCGGAGATCCTGACATGACCCGCTCGAAGCGTTCCGCAGGCGCGTCGGCGGGTTCGCCTACGGCGGCGACTACAACCCCGAGCATGCCGGGGCGGGCACGAGCGCTTCCACTCGGCGATGGTGCCAGGAAATCGTCGAGCTCGGCCGGGAGCTGCGGCTGCTGGCGCCCGTGGCGGGGACGACCTCGCGCGCGCGGATCGCGGTGCTGTTCGACCCCGGCGCGTTCCGCGAGCTGGTCGGCGCCAGGATCGACGAGTACTGGCCGGCGCGCCCGCACGAGAGCTTCACCGTGGAGTTCACGGACGGGCGGCGGGCGACGTCGACCTGGTGGCGCGACGACCTCCACCTGGAGAGCGGCACGGCGCTGGCCACCTACGCCGACGGGCTGCTCGAAGGGCGGGCCGCGGTGGTCGAGAACCGCTACGGCGCGGGGCGGGTCGTCTACGTCGCGACGCTGCTGGAGCAGGCCGCCCTCGACGCGGTCGTGCTGGAGGCCGTCGAGTCGGCGGGCGTGCGGTCGCGGTTCGAGGGGATGCCGGCGCGCGTGGCGTGCTCGCTGCGGGGTGACGAGATGTACGAGTACGTGTTTCTGCTCAACCACAGCGGAGAGCTCCGCGCGTCCGTCCCCCTCGAAGGGCCGGGGACGGATCTGCTCACGGGAACGCCGGTGGCGAGGCAGGTGGAGCTGGGGCCGCTGGGCGCGGCGGTGGTACAGCGGCCGCTGCGGTTCCCTTCACCGGGGCCGCCGGCGGCGGGCGAGATCGCGGCGACGGAGGCGCCCACGGCGTTCAGCGCAGTTCCTGGACGCGGACCATGTTGCCGGCGGGATCCCGGAAGGCACAGTCGCGCACCCCGAACGGCTGCTCGATCGGCTCCTGCATGACCTCCGCGCCGCGGGACTCCGCCCGCGCGAAAAGACCGTCGAGGTCGTCGGTGGCCAGCAGGATGCCGGCGTAGGTGCCCTTGGCCATCATCTCGGAGATGGTGGTGCGCTCGCCATCGGTGATCCCCGGGTCGGCCGCCGGTGGTTGCAGGACGATGGACGTACCGGGCTGGCCGGCGGGACCGACCGTGATCCAGCGCATCCCGTCGTAGCCGACGTCGTCGCGCACCTCGAAACCGAGGACGTCGCGGTAGAAGACCAGGGACGCCTCCGGGTCGTCGTGCGGCAGGAAACTGGCGTGAATGGTGACGTTCATGCACGTCACCCTAAGCATGGCCGGCGGCGCACGCTTCTCGATTCCTGATCGCTCCGCCAGGCGAGCGCCCCGGCGCTACGACCGGTCAGGGTGCCTGCGACAGGGCGAGGTCCACGACCGGCCGCGCGAACAGCACGTTGCCGGGCAGGTCGCCGTGGACCGCCTGGGACGGAAGCTCCACCGGGCGCCGGGCCCGTACGAGCGGTTCGAGCAGCCCGGCTCCTCCGGACGGGCCGGGAAGCTCCTCCCACGCCACGCGGTCACCGTAGGACCAGGGATCCTCACGGACGTCCAGGAACGCGGGCCTGGGCAGGTGGGCGATCGCCTCGTGAAAGGCGGCACCGGTCCTCAGCACGTCGTCCTGCCTGCTCACGTCCGGCTCGCCCGGGACGAGCCGGGCCGCCTCCCATCCGTACGCCGTCCACGCGCCGTCGCGCGCCCGCACGGGACGGGCCACGCGGAACGCCGGCGAGCCGGGCAGCGCGGACAGCACCTCAGCCCGCCACAACGTCTCCGGCAGGAACTCCACCTGCTTGACGACCAGGTCACCGACCCTCCAGGCGCCGCCGAGCCAGACCGGCCGCCCCTCGACCCCGTACGCGTCGGGGACCTCTTCGGGAGGACCGGCAGGTGTCCCCTGGTCCGGCGCCGGGTCGCCGGAGGAACCGCTCGGTGTCGCCTTGGGGGACGGGTCCTGCTGGTGGCCGGTCACGAGGCGGTGGCCCAGGTCTCGACGCCGGCCTTGAGCTCGGCCTTCACCGCGTCGGGGGCGAAGGACGCGTCGATCGACGCGCGGGCCAGGTCGGCGAGGTCGTCGTCGGTGCAGCCGAAGGTGTCGCGCAGCCCGGCGTACTCGCCGGCCAGCGCCGTCTCCCCGTCGGTGTTGATCGTGACGACCAGCCCGGCCGCCCGCAGCCGTGGGAGCGGGTGTTCGGACGGCGACGGGACGAGCCCGAGCAGGACGTTGGACGTGGGGCAGACCTCCAGCGGGATCCCGCGTTCGCGCACCTCGGCCACGAGGCTCTCGTCGTCGAGGACCCGGATGCCGTGCCCGAGGCGCTCGGCGTGCCCCACGTCGAGGGCTTCGCGGATGCTGGCCGCGCCGGCCGACTCGCCCGCGTGGTGGACGAGGTGGAGGCCCGCGTCCCTGGCCGCGTCGAGCACCTCGGCGAACGGCGCCAGCGGGTGCCGCTCGTCGCCCGCCAGCCCCATGCCGATCACGTCGTCGTAGCGCGTGGCCAGTTCGTAGGTGCGCCACAGCCGCTTCACCGGCCGTCGCCTGGAGTGGTCGAGCAGCACCCGGCACTCGACGCCGTAGCGGGCCCGGCCCTCCCGCAGCCCGTCGAGCACCGCCTCCAGCGGCATCGCCGGTTCTCCCAACCGCTCCCCGTGGGAGGCGGCGGTGAAGGTCACCTCGGCGTAGCGGGTGCCCTGCCCGGCTTCGTCCTCGCAGAACTCCACCGCGAGGCGCCGGAAGTGCTCGGCCGTGCGCAGCAGCCCGCGCACCCGCGCCCGCTGGTCGGCGAACTCCCTGAAGTCGCGGAACACGCCGCCGTTCCCCGGCGTGCCGCCCAGGTCGCGAACGGTCTCCGGGCGGACTGTGCTTTCCAGGTGAACGTGCAAGTGGGCTTTGGGCAGCGTACGGACGTCTTTCACGCGCCACAGGGTAGGTGTGAGCGCCCCTCGCACGCACGTCGTTTTCCGGCCGTGCGCCTGCTAGAGGGCGTCGGCCGGCCGGGTGACGCGGATCTTCGACTGCTTGTGCGGCAGGCGTTCCCAGTCGTCCATGAACCTCGCCTGCAGTCCGTACTTGGACGCCAGCGCGATCAGGGTCTCGGTGCGGTAGTAGAAGTCCTCCCGCAGCACCTGGTGCTCCTTGCCTTCGGTGCGGTCGAAGGTGAAGTCGAACCATCCGCCGGGTTTCATGACCCGCCCGACGTGGGCGAAACACTCCTCGATCACGTCGAGCGGCGAGTGGGAGAAGACGCTGTGCGCGTGTACGACGTCGAAGTGCTCGTCGGGCAGGAACGCGAAGCGCAGGTCGCGTACGGGGGTCAGGTGCGGCAGCTTGTCGCCCAGCCCGTGCTCGGCGATGGTGTCCTGGGCCGCCATGAGGATGTCGGGCGAGATGTCGATGCCGTAGTAGTTGCCGGTGTGCAGGTAGCCGATGAACAGGTGACCGGCCCGGAGGTTGCCGCAGCCGATCTCCAGCATCCGGCACTCGGGCTTCAGCCCGTGCTCGACGAGGTAGTCGAACTGCATACGGCCCAGCGCCAGCCACCGTCGATGTGTGTGGGAGCCGACCGCGCCCTCGGGGTCTCGCGCGGTGTCGGACTTCATGACGGCACGGTAGTAGGCGACATGGTCGCGTGTACGCAGCCTGAACCAGGTGTCGCGGGCGAGCCGCCTCAGGTGGGGCAGAATCTTGCGCGGGTTCTTGAACGCGTACGTCACTTGGTGGACGAGGCTCGAACGGGAGCGTTTCACGCCTGGGAATCTAGGTCACTCACAGCGATATCCAAGGGGCTGTGGCGACAGTCTTGAGTTCCCGTTTGCGCAGCCTTTCTCTCCGCGGCTCTCGTGCGCCAGGTCGGACGGTCAGCTCAGGTAGTCGCGCAGCGCCAGCGAGCGGGACGGATGGCGCAGCTTGGACATCGTCTTGGCCTCGATCTGCCGGATCCGCTCCCTGGTCACGCCGTAGACGCGGCCGATCTCGTCGAGCGTGCGCGGCTTGCCGTCGGCCAGGCCGTAGCGCATGCTGATCACGCCCGCCTCGCGCTCGCTGAGCTGGTCGAGCAGGGCGTGCAGCTGCTGCTGGAGCAGGGTGAACGACACCGCGTCGGCCGGGGAGACGGCCTCGGTGTCCTCGATGAGGTCGCCGAACTCGCTGTCGCCCTCCTCTCCCAGCGGCGTGTGCAGCGAGATGGGCTCGCGGCCGTAGCCCTGGACCTCGATGACGCGGCTCACCTCGAGCTCGCTCTCCTTGGCGATCTCCTCGGGTGTGGGCTCGCGGCCGAGGTCGCTCTGCAGGCGCCGCTGCACCCGCGCCACCTTGTTGATCAGCTCCACCATGTGCACCGGGATGCGGATCGTGCGGGCCTGGTCGGCCATGGCGCGGGTGATCGCCTGCTTGATCCACCACGTGGCGTAGGTGGAGAACTTGTAGCCGAGCCGGTAGTCGAACTTCTCGATCGTGCGGATCAGGCCGAGGTTGCCCTCCTGGATCAGGTCGAGGAAGAGCATGCCGCGGCCGGTGTAGCGCTTGGCGATGGACACGACCAGCCGCAGGTTGGCCTCCAGCATGCGCTGCTTGGCCCGCATGCCGTCGTCGGCGATCCACTCCAGATCGGCGCGGAGCTCGGCGGGAAGGCCGGGCTCGGTGTCGAGCCGCTCTCTGGCGAACAGCCCGGCCTCGATGCGCTTGGCCAGCTCGATCTCCTGCTCGGCGGTGAGCAGTGGCACCCGCCCGATCTCCTTCAGGTAGGTCTTGACCGAGTCGGCGCCGAGGGCGGTGCCACCGTCAGGGACGCCTTCGTCCAACTCGAGAACCTCTGCTGCTTGGGACAAAACACTCTCCTCGCTCGCGTTGGGCAGGATGGACAGCAACCCAAACTTAGGCCGCGCCCAACATTAGGTCTCTACCTCTATTGGATCAACCTAAATGTGGGTCCAGCCTAAAAATCTGTGGGAGACTGCGGCTATGAGCATCGACACCTTGGGTTTGAGGGAACAGAAGAAGCGCGAGACCAGGCAGGCCATCTCTGGCCACGCTACCCAACTGTTCCTGAAACGTGGCTTCGACCGCACGACGATCGCCGACATCGCCGGCGCCGCCAGGGTGGCCAAGATGACCGTCACGAATTACTTCCCCCGTAAAGAGGATCTAGCCCTGGACCACCACGAGGCGTTCGCGGCGGGCCTGGCCGAGGCGGTCGCCCGGCGCCCACCTGGGGAATCGGCGCTGGGCGCGGTACGTCGAGCATATGCGCAGGCGCTGGAGCAGCGTGACCCCGTCATCGGCTTCACCGGGCGCGACTTCGCCCGGATGATCGCCGACAGCCCGACCCTCGTCGCCCGGCTGCGCGACCTGCACGGCCAACGGGAAGAGGCCCTCGCCAGGCTGCTCGCCGCCGAGTGCGGGGAAAGCCCGGCCGAGGACGACGCCGAAGGCCGCGCGGTCGTCGCGCGGGCGGTCGCGGCGCAACTGGCGGCGGCCGACCGGCTGCTCTTCCGCGAGTTGCAGAGCCGCGTGCTGGCCGGGCAGGACGAGGACGCGGTCGCCGCGGCGCTCGCCCAGACCGCGCGGCGCGTCTTCGACCTCCTCGAACCCGCGATCGGCGGCTACGCCGTCCGCTGAGCGCGCGGCCCCTCCTGGCGGACGGAATGCGGGCGCCATGTCCGCCATCCGAGCCGCGCATGCTAGTTTTACCTTCCCGGCCGGAGGTTGCTCCCGGCCGGAAGCTGCTTGTATGACTTGTCTTCATGCGACCGTGCGGCCCGTGAGCGCCGCCGACCATCCCGCCCTCGAACGGCTCTGGCTGATGTTCCGCCACGACATGGCGGAGTTCCAGGGCGGGCTGCCCAGCCCCGACGCCACCTACCACAGCGGACGGCTGCGTTCGGCGATCGAGGACGACGACTGGGCGGCCTACCTGTTCACCAGCGGCGACCGTCCGCTCGGGTTCGCTCTGGTGCGCGCGCTGTCCGGCCCCGCCCGGGTGTTGAACAGCTTCTTCGTGGTGCGCGGCGCGCGCCGTTCCGGGATCGGGACGACCGTCGTACGCGAGGTGATCTCACGGCACCCCGGCCCCTGGGAGATCGCCTTCCAGGACGCCAACGCGGCGGCCGCCGCGTTCTGGCGGCGCGTCGCCACCCACGCCGCCGGCGACGCCTGGACCGAGGAGCGCCGGCCCGTCCCGACCCGGCCCGACGCTCCCCCCGACGTGTGGATCTCCTTCACCACCGCCCGCTGACCTCCGGCGCGACGCCCGCCAGGGCAGGAACCGTACGGGCGCGGGCACGTCCTCCGCGGCGAGCGGGGCGTCGGGAAGGTCGTAGAGGACGCGGCCGTCGGTGTCCTGATAGGTCCGCGGCGGGTGCTCGCGGGTGAGCTCCGCCGGTTCCTCCAGATCCGCCCCCTGGGTCGCGCGTCCGAAGGAGGCCTGCCTGACCCGGGTGAGGATCGCCTGGGTCAGCGGGCGGATCCAGGCGTAGTCGCCCGCCAGCGCCAGGTGCTGGGTGCCGCGCAGCAGCGATCCCCGCACCACCTGCCTGCCGTACAGCAGGCAGGACAGGTCGTCCTGGGTGAAGGCGGCCAGGCGCGTCCACAATCCGGAGGTACGGCGCGTCGATCTCCTGCCCCTGCACCGCGACGAGCCGTTCGATGGCCTCGGCCGGCGACAGGGCTGCCCGGCGGAGCAGGAGCTGGCGGTCGGGCGTGGTGCGGTTGAGCACCCGGCGGTTCAGGATCATGGGCCGACCGCAGGCGCTATCGCGGCGCGTCTGCTTCCGCGTTGCGCAGCTCGCTGAGGGCGTCGCGCAGGTGCCCGGCGAGTTCCCAGGCGTCGGGCACCATCGCGCGGTCGGTGATGACGCCGATGTCGAGTGAGCCGTCGTAGGAGAAGGCGGTGATGTTGACGCCGCCGCTCACGTCCGAGATGACCGAAACCGGATAGTGGTGCAGCAGCCGGGCGCCGCACACGTACAGGGGGAACTGCGGTCCCGGCACGTTGGAGACGATCAGGTTGATCGGCGGGGCGGCCTGCCCGAGCAGCGCGAACGCCGAGCGTGAGGCCAGTCCCATGAGCGCGGCGGGCATCGACTCGCTGAACTCGCGCAGCCACCGCGCGGACGCCGGCGAGAAGCGGTCCTTGAGCCGCCGCATGGCCTGCCGTACGTGCTGCAGCCGCTCGGCGGGGTCGGCGACGTGCACGGCCAGCGGGGCCGTCATGATCGTCACCTGGTTGCCCGGCCCCTCGGCGCCCGCGTCCCGCAGCGAGAACGGCACCCCCGCCACCAGCGGCTGGGCGGGGACGCCTCCGTGCGCGGCCAGCCACCTGCGCAGCGCTCCCGCGCACACGGCCATGACCACGTCGTTGACGGTGACGCCGAACGCCTTGCGCACCCTCTTGAGCTCGTCCAACGGCAGCGACACGTACGCGAAGCGCCGGTGCTCCGACACGGGACCGCTGAAGGGGGTCCTGGGCGCGGGCAACGTCGGCAGGTCGGGGACCTGCCGGGAGCCGGCCAGCGTACGGGCCAGCCCGGAGACGAACCGGGCGCCGGGCAGGGAGGACACGACGGGGATCTCGTCCAGGTAGGGGACGGCCATGGACGCGAACCGCACGGCGTGGGCGGGGTTGCCGGCCAGCCTGGCCAGGCCGCGCACCAGCATCTCCGCCTGCCCGGGAGGCGGGGAGTCGCGTTCGGGCTCGGCCTCGGGCGGCGGCGCGGGCCGGGGGCGGGTGTCGAGCAGCGCGGCCAGCACGTCGGCGCCGCCCACGCCGTCCACGGCCGCGTGATGGATCTTGGTGTAGAGGCCCATGCGGCCGCCGGCCAGCCCGTGGACGAGGTAGATCTCCCACAGCGGCCGGCGCCGGTCGAGGCGGCGGGCGTGCAGCCGCGAGACCTGCTCGGCGAGCTGCCGCTCGTCGCCCGGAGGTGGCAGGCCGATCTCGCGCACGTGGTAGTCGAGGTCGAGGTCGTCCTCCTGGATCCAGTACGGGTGGTCGAGCCCGAGCGGCACCGGGGCCAGCTTGCGGCGCAGCGCGGGCACGTACGGGAGCCGCTGTTCGAGAAGGTCCTGCAGGTCGGCGCGGTTCAGGTCGCCGTCGAGGATGGCCAGTCCCGCGATGTTGGCGACGTTGGTGGCCGTCTCGAAGTGGAGGAACTGCGCGTCCAGGGCGGTCAGCTGGGGCATCCGTCACACCTCCGCCCGGACCGGTGCCTCGGCACGCCGTCCGGCTCCCTTCCCATGAGCTCCGCGAACCTCCCGTGCTCCCGCTCCTACCCGGCGTGACCCGCTTGAGGCCCCACCCGCACGTCGGTGCGTTCTTCGCATGACAGGGCAAGAAGGTGCTGGCGCGTCGGCACGGCACGATTGAGGCCTCCGAGGATGAGCATCTACATACCATGCCTTTCCCTATTAATACGGTACGCGCCACCTATCCCGCACTCTCCGACGGCTACGCCTATCTTGACGGAGCCGCAGGCACGCAGACGCCGCAATCGGTGATCGACGCCATCTCCACCGCATACCGGACCGGGATCGGCAACGTCGGCGGCGCCTTCCCGGCCAGCCACCGCTCCGACGCCATCGTCGCCGCCTGCCGCGCCGCGCTGGCCGACCTGGTCGGCGGCCACCCGGACGGCGTCATCCTCGGCCCGAACATGACCACGCTCACCTACCGCCTGGCCAGAGCCATCGCCGGCCCCGGCGACGAGGTCGTGCTGTCCAGACTCGACCACGACGCCAACGTGCGCCCCTGGGCCCAGACCGGCGCCACCGTACGCTGGGCCGAGGTGGACCCGGTCACCGGGGAGCTGCCGGTCGAGCAGTACGAGAGCCTCATCGGCGAGCGCACCAAGGTCGTGGCGGTGACGGCGGCCAGCAACATCCTCGGCACCCGCCCCGACGTGGCCGCCATCGCGGAGCTGGCGCACCGGGCGGGCGCGCTGACGTACGTTGACGGCGTGCACGCCACCCCGCACGGCCCCGTGGACATGCGCGCTATGGGCGCCGACTTCTACGCCACCAGCGCGTACAAGTGGTCGGGCCCGCACGTCGGCGCCGTGGTGGCCGACCCGGCGCTGCTGGAGAGCATCAGACCGGACAAGCTGGCCTCCGCGCCCGACACGGTGCCGGAGCGGTTCGAGACGGGCACGGCCGCGTTCGCCGACCTGGACGGGGTGACCGCGGCCGTGGACCACATGGCCGCCATGGTCCCCGGCACGGGCAGCCGCCGCGAGCGCCTGCTCACCTCGATGGCCGCGGCCGAGGAGCACGAGCTGGCCCTGTTCCAGGTGCTGATCGAGGGGCTGGAGACGATGCCGCACGTCATGGTGTACGGCAAGCCCGCCAGGCGCACCGCCACCGCCTACTTCAACGTGGCCGGGCACACCCCGCGACGAGTGGCCGAGCACCTGGCCAAGCTCGGCGTGAACGTCTGGAACGGCCACAACTACGCCTGGGAGCTGACCGGCGTGCTCGGCATCCGCGACTCGGGCGGCGCGGTGCGGGCGGGCCTGGTGCACTACAACGACCGCTCCGACGTCGACCGGCTGCTCGAAGGGGTGGCCAGGCTGGAATGAACCGGGGCTCATCCGTGCTGTGAGGGACGCAGTCTTCGATGGAAAGAGGCGTTTCCCATGTCCCGGCAGGCCGTCGCCGCCCGGCTGATCGTTCAGGCTCTGGAGGCGGAAGGCGTCGAATACGTCTTCGGCATCCCCGGTGAGGAGAACATCCACTTCGTCGACGCCCTCCACGACTCGTCCATCCGTTACGTCCTCGTTCGTCACGAGCAGGCCGCGGCGTTCATGGCGGAGATCTACGGCAGGCTGACCGGCAAGCCCGGCGTGGCGTCGGCCACGCTCGGTCCCGGCGCGATCAACCTGCAGCTCGGTGTGGCCGACGCCACCACCAACAGCACGCCGGTGGTGGCGATCACCGCCCAGGTGGGCCTCGACCGCATCTACAAGGAGTCGCACCAGGTGGTCGACCTGGTCTCGCTGTTCAGGCCGATCACCAAGTGGGCCGAGCTGGCGCCGTCACCGCAGGCGCTGCCCGAGATGATCCGCAAGGCGTTCAAGACCGCGCGGACCGAGCGGCCCGGCGCCGTCTACCTGGCGATCCCCGAGGACGTCGAGTCGGCGCCGATCCCCGAGGGGCTGGCGCCGCTCCCGGTCAACGTCGTACGCCCGCAGGACCCCTCGGCCTCCCAGATCGCCCGCGCCGCCGAGGTGCTGGAGGGCGCCCGCAGGCCCGTCGTGCTGGCCGGCCACGGCGCGACCAGGGCGGGCGCCTCGCAGGCGCTGGTGCGCTTCTCCGAACGGCTCGGGCTGCCGGTGGCCACCACGTTCAACGGCAAGGGTGTCTTCCCCGACGACCACCGGCACGCGCTGGGCGCGGTGGGGTTCATGCGCCACGACTACGTGAACTTCGGCTTCGATGAGGCCGACGTGCTCATCAGCGTCGGGTACGAGCTGCAGGAGTTCGACCCCGTCAAGATCAACCCGTTGCGCGACAAGGAGATCATCCACATTCACCGGTTCCCGGCCGAGGTCGACGACCACTACCCCGTGGCGGTCGGGGTGCACGGCGACGTCTCACGCTCGCTGGACGCGCTCGGCGACGCGGTACAACGCCGGTTCGAGATGAACGGCACCGGCGAGAAGATCCGCAGCATGCTCGCCGAGGAGCTCGCGCAGGGGCGTTCCGAGAGCGCATTCCCGCTGTCCCCGCGCCGGATCGTGGCCGACATCCGCGAGGCCATGGGCCGCGACGACATCGTGCTGGCCGACACCGGCGCGGTGAAGATGTGGATGGCCCGCATGTACCCGACCTACGAGCCCAACACGATGCTGGTCTCCAACGGGCTGTCGTCCATGGGCTTCGCGGTGCCGGGCGCGCTGGCGGCCAAGCTGGCCCGTCCCGAGCGCAGGGTGCTGGCGGCGACCGGCGACGGGGCGTTCCTGATGAACTCCCAGGAGCTGGAGACCGCCGTGCGCGAGCGGATCCCGTTCGTGGTGCTGGTGTGGGTGGACGACGCCTACGGGCTGATCGAGTGGAAGATGGATCTGGAGCTCGGGCGCGACTCCCATGTCGCGTTCGGCAACCCCGACTTCGTCGCCTACGCCGAGAGCTTCGGAGCCCGCGGCCACCGCGTGACCAGCGCCGCCGAGCTGCTGCCCACGCTGCGCAAGGCGCTGGCCGACGACGTCGTGTCGGTGATCGCGGTGCCCGTCGACTACGCGGCCAACCTGCAGCTGACCGACAAGCTGGGTGAGCTCACCGGCCCCTTCTGAGGGCCACGACGCCACCTGGGACGGGCTGCGGGGCCGTAAGATCGGCCCGGTGAGCCTGCCCGCCGTGTCCGAAGCCGCCGCGCCGCCGGTCGAGCCGGCGCGCGACCCCTACCACGTCTATCTCGACTCGCTCACCAGCCCCGAGTCGCGCCGCACCATGCGCGGCTGCCTCGACCGGCTGGCCCGGCTGCTCACCGGCGACGACAGCGCCACGGGCGCGGGCCAGCCGTGGCACCTGCTGCGTTACGAGCACACTGTCCGCATCCGCACGATGCTCACCGACCAGGGCTGGTCGGCGGCGTACGTCAACAAGCACCTGGTGGCGTTGCGACGGGTGCTGAAGGAGGCCTGGCGGCTCGGGCAGACCAGCGCCGAGGACTTCGCCCGCGCCTCCGACCTCGCCCCCGTACGCCAGAGCCGCCTGCCCACGGGCCACCACGTGCCGCCCGAAGTGGTCGGGGCGGCCCTGTCGGCATGCGACGACTCCCCCGCCGGGGTGCGCGACGCGGCGCTGATCGCCGTCCTTTACTCCACCGGCTGCCGCCGGGCCGAGCTGGCCGGTCTGGCCCTCGCTGACTACGATCCCGGCGCCCGGTCGCTGCGGGTGCGCGGCAAACGCGACAAGGAACGGCTGGTCTATCTGACGGCGGAGGCGATCGGGCTGGTCGAGCGGTGGCTCGCGATCCGCGGCACCGCTCCAGGCGCGCTGTTCAGCCCGATCAGCAAGTACGGCACCCTGCGGCGGCGCGACGGCCGGCCGGTGCGGCTGACCGGGCAGGGCATCGCCGACATCCTGACCCGCCGTTTCGGGGAGGCGGGCGCGTCCCGGCGCACGGCCCACGATTTCCGCCGTACGTTCATCGGCGAGCTGCTGGACGCCGGGGTGGACCTGGCGACGGCCCAGGCACTGGTGGGCCACTCCTCCCCCGCCACGACGGCCCGCTACGACCGCCGCCCGGAGAAGACCCGCCGCGACGCCGTTGACCGCCTTCGCCTGCCCCCCGCCCGCCCGCTCGGCTGACCGGCGGTCCGCGCGACCGTGGGCGGGCTCAGCCGGCCAGGCCGGGCAGGACACCGGTGTGGTGGAGGCGGTCACGGGCGGCCGTGATGGCCTCGCCGGTCGTGGGGAACACCTGGCCGGCGCGGGTCAGGCGGCCGGCCACCCCGAGTGCCTCCAGCGGCTGGTGGTGCCGGTCGGGGATGCCGGAGACGTACACCATGATGCCGCGGCGCTCGAGCTGTTCGATGGCGTCGGCGAGGGCGAGCGCCCCGCTGGCGTCGATGGTGGTGACGCGGGACATGCGCAGCACCACCACGGACACGCCGCTCACCTCGGAGAGGGCCAGCAGGAAGCGGTGGGCCGCCGCGAAGAACAGCGGCCCGTCGAGGCGGTAGGTGACGATGTGCTCGGTGAGCAGGGCGTGCTCGTCCACGGGGTGCAGGTCGTGGCGGAGCGGCTCCTGGTGCAGGCGCGCGTTCCTGGCGACGGCCCGCAGGGCCAGCGCCCCGGCCACGACCAGGCCGAGGACGACGGCCACCACCAGGTCGAGCGCGAGCGTGGCGACGGCGGTCAGCACGAGGACCACGGCGTCGCCGCGGGTGGAGCGGACCATGGCCCTGAGCGCCCCGACCTCCACCATGCGGATCGCCGTGGCGACCAGCACGCCGGCCAGCGCGGCCAGCGGGATGCCCGACACGAGCCCGGCCGCGCAGTAGACGATGAGGGCGAGGACGGCCGCGTGCGCCAGCGCCGCCAGCCGCGACCGGGCGCCCGCCCGGACGTTGACCACGGTGCGGGCGATCGCGCCCGTGGCGGGGATCCCGCCGAACAGCGGGGCGACGAGGTTGGCCAGGCCCTGGCCGAACAGCTCCCTGTCGGGGTCGTGCCGGTGGGCGCCGCTCATGCCGTCGGCGACGGCGGCCGACAGCAGGGTCGACAGCGCCGCCAGGGCGGCCACCGCGACGGCGGGCGCGGCGAGGGACGGCAGCGTCCCGGGGGCGAGGAACTCCAGCGACGGCGTTGGCAGCCCGGCCGGCAGGTCGCCGATCCTGGCCAGCGGCAGCTCGGCCAGCTCGGCGACGACGGTGGCGGCGGCCACGGCCGGCAGCGAGAACGGCACGGCGGGCCGCAGGCTCGCGCCCACGATGAGCACCGCGGCGACCGCCACGGTGACGCACATGGCCCACCAGTGAGGTTCCGCGAGGAACTGCGCCAGGGCCTGCCAGGCGGCGACGACGACGGTCGCACCGCCCTCGGCGGGCACGCCGAGGGCGTGGGGGATCTGCTGCAGGCCGATGACGAGGGCGATGCCGACGGTGAAACCCGCCACGACGGGGGCGGGCACGAGGGCGATGTACCTGCCCGCGCGCGACAGGGCCAGGGCGATCAGCAGCACGCCGGACATCAGGCCGACCGTCAGCACGCCTGGCATGCCGTACGCGTGAATGATCGGCACGAGCACCACCGTCATCGCCCCGGTCGGCCCGGTCACCTGCACGCCGGACCCGCCGAACAGCGCGGCCAGCGCTCCGGCGACCACGGCGGTGGCCAGGCCCGCCGCCGCGCCGGCTCCTGAGGAGATGCCGAACCCGAGCGCCAGCGGCAGCGCCACGACGGCCACCGTGAGGCCGGCGAGGAGGTCACGACGGGGGCTGCGGCCCATGGCGGCCAGCGCGGCGCGCTCGGGCAGGACGGAACGCGCCCGCGCCCATCCGCGGGACCACACTCCGCCTGTCACCGGCCGTCACCGTCCGACCTGTTTCCGTAGCCGACGGTGGGCAGGGGGAATCCGCTCACAAATCAGTCCTTTCAGGTAAGAGCCCGGCTCGCGACATCCCGCATCGCCTCGACGCCGCACAAGGTCAAGGGGCGGCCATGATATCTACCAGAAACCATTCTCACCTGCGAGGACGTCGGCGTTCTTGCGGAGTTCGCCGGGCGTCAAACCATGCCATTGCTTGAAAGCCAGGTGAAATCCAACCGTCGACTGATAGCCGACGCGCCGCGCGATCCGGCTGTGCGGGAGGGCGCAGCTTCCCCGCTCGCCCGTCACGCCCCACGGCGCGCGGGCCGTCCAGCGGCTCCGGAACACCCCGCGCAGGCGGAGCGGCCCCAGCAGCCTCCAGCTCTGCCGAAAGGTGACCGTTCCGGTTCACCGGCTCGACAGAGCCTCCTCTCCGAGGTGTGATGTGGTTCACGCCTCGGAGAGGAGGCAGCGCAGTGACCGCTCCCCCTGACCCGCCCCACGGCGACGGACCCCCTGCCGGATGGTCCCAGCCGCCGCCCTACCCACAGCCGCCCCAGCAGCGGCGGCCGGCCGACCAGGTGCTGTCGATCATCGGCTTCGTCTGCGCCGCGGTGGCCGTGCTGTTCATCCCGATCGTGTTCGGCCTGGCCGGCATCGTGCTGGGCATCGTCGGGCACTCGCGCGGCGAGTCCCTGGGCAAGTGGGCCGCCGTCGCCGGCGGAGTGGGGATGATCGTCGGCTTCGTGCTCGGCTACCTGCTCGTGAGCGGCTCGTGAGCGGCTCGTACGCCTGACGCCGGCGACGTCCCCTGCCCCTCGGCCGCGGTCCCGCGCGCCTCACACGCGCCGTGAGATCCTGGTGGCGTGCTGTCGCCCATTGACGTGCTGCGCGAGCAGATCATCGCCCATCTGGCCGCCTTCGACCGCAGGCAGGTGCCGCCGGTCGGCGGGGTGCGCAGGGCCGCCGTCACCGTGTGCGTGCTGGAGGACGCCGAGCGCCACCCGTACACGATCCTGATCAGGCGGGCGCCGCACGGCCGCAACCCCGGGCAGTGGGCGCTGCCCGGCGGGCGGCTCGACGACGGCGAGCGGCCGGTGGACGCGGCGCTGCGCGAACTGGCCGAGGAGACCGGCGTCACCGGGGTCGAGGTGGCCGGGCTGCTCGACGACTTCGTCACCGACTCCGGGTTCGTGATCACGCCGGTGGTGGCCTTCGGCGGGCGGCAGGAGCCGGTGGCCGACCCCCGCGAGGTGGCCTCGGTGCACGCGGTGCCGCTGGAGCGATTCCTGGCGCCGGGGGTGCCGCGTTGGAAGGGCAGGCTGCTGCAGATGCCGCTGGGCCCCTCGATCGTGATCCACGCGCCGACCGGTGCGATTTTGTGGCAGTTCGCCGAGGTGGCGCTGCGTGGCCGTGAACAGCGGGTCTTCGACGTTGCGCAACCACACTGGACCCGAACGTGACCGATTCTTTGGGGCGTATGGAATATGCGGCGCCGGATGTCCGTTAGCATCGAAAGGCCGATGTGGTCTGTGTCCCCCGGGCCGCAAATTACCGCCTTCACGGAATACCGTTCGGCTGGAGCCGTGTTGTGCACCTCGCCGAGGAGGCGACCGCCACATCGGCCTTAACAGCTTTCCAGGCGTCCCGCCCACCGGCGGGGCGCCTGCTTTATGGTGGGGTGGCTGACCGCCCGATGATCGCAGGAGAGCTCGTTGCTGTACGAAGTGGTCAAGTTCGCCGCCGCGCCACTGGCACACGCGATGTGCAGGCCGCATGTCACCGGCGCGGCGCACGTGCCGAGGAGCGGGCCCGCGATCCTGGCCGCCAACCACCTGTCGGTGCTCGACTCGTTCCTGCTGCCCGCGCTGCTGCCGCGGCACGTGACGTTCACCGCCAAGAACGAATACTTCGACGGCAACCCGGTCTCAGGGTTCTTCATGCGGCTGGGCGGGAGCCTGCCGATCGACCGCGAGAGCGCGCACGCCGCCCAGGTCATGCTCGACGAGGCCGCCGCGCTGCTGGAGCGGGGAGAGCTGTTCGGCATCCATCCCGAGGGCACCCGCTCCCCCGACGGCCGCCTCTACCGCGGCAAGGTCGGCGTGGCCTGGCTGACGCTCAAGACAGGCGCCCCCGTGCTCCCCGTGGCGCTCAGCGGCACCGAAAGGGTGCTGCCGCCCGGGACCTCGGTGCCGAGGCCGGCGCGGATCGGCATCGCCATCGGGGCGCCCATGCGCTTCGACGGCGACCACACCAAAGCACGTGACCGCCGCCGGGTGACCGATGAGATCATGGCGGCCGTCCAGAAGTTGTCGGGGCAGGAATACGTGCCGGCGTACGCGTCGAGCCTCAAGGCCGCCGCAAACGGCACACCATGAGCCGGACCGTCCGGCATCGAGGACCAGGGGGCTGACCAGTGGCGCGAGGTCGTACGATCGCGATCGTGTCCGTCGCCGCCGTGCTCGCGGTGGGGGCCGCGGGCGGGGGCGCCTACTACGTGCTGCACACCAGGGGCACGCCCGCCGAGACGGCGCAGCGCTTCGCCGCCGCCTGGCAGGCGGGCGACAAGGCCGCCATGGCGGCCGAACTGGCCGCGCCGCAGCAGTTCAGCGCGTACGACCAGCAGCGCAAGGCACTCGCCGTCGAGTCGACGGTCATCCGGCTCGGCCCGGTCACCGAGGGCGACGACCAGGCCAGCGCCCCCTACACCGCGACCCTGACGCTGAAGGACGTCGGCACCTGGGTCTACGAAGGCGAGATCGACCTCAAGGTGGCCGACCGCACCTGGAAGGTCGACTGGAAGCCCTCCACGCTGCACCCCTCGATGACCGAGGGGGCGACGTTCGAGCTGGAGGCCCACTGGCCCGAGCGCGCCGAGATCACCGACGCCGAGGGAGGGCGCATCGACACCGGCACCGTCGGCGGTTCGGTGCAGCAACTCGTCGGCTACCTCGACAAGGCCACCAAGAAGGACGTCGCCAAGCTCGGCTCCGCCTACCAACCCGGCCAGACCATCGGGCACCACGGCCTGCAGCGCACGTTCCAGAAGCAGCTGGCCGGCACGCCGTCCACGGAGATCCGGCTCGGCGGCAAGACCCTGGAGACCATCGAGGGCAAGGAAGGCAAGCCCGTACGCACGACGCTCGACCCCGAGGTGCAGGACGCCGCCGTCGACGCGGTCAAGGACATCAAGAAGCCGGCGTCGATGGTGGCGATCAAGCCGTCGAGCGGCGAGATCCTGTCCGTCGTCAACAACAAGGGCGGCTTCAACCGGGCGCTGGACGGCCGCTACGCGCCCGGCTCGACCTTCAAGGCGGTCACCGCGATCGGGCTGCTGGCCGCCGGCGTGTCGGCGCAGGACAAGGTGACCTGCCCGAAATACGCGACCGTCGGCGGGCTGAAGATCCGTAACTCCGACAAGGCGGAGTTCGGGTCGGTGTCGTTCCTCGACTCGTTCGCCCACTCGTGCAACACCACGTTCGCGCCGCTGGCCCAGCGGGAACTGGGCTCCGACAAGCTGCTGAAGGCGGCCGAGTCCGTCGGCTTCAACCAGCCGCTCAACATCGGCGTGCCCGCCACCCAGGCCAGCTTCCCCAAGGCCGAGTCCGACGCCGAACTGGCCGCGGAGTCGTTCGGGCAGGGCAGGATCACCGCGAGCCCGCTGTCGATGGCGTCGGTGGCCGCAGCCCTCGCCGACGGCACGTGGCGGCCACCGACGCTGGTGCCCGAGCTCAAGCAGAAGGTCTCCGAACGGAAACTGCCCGAGGGCGTCAAGGACCCCATGCACGAGATGATGTCCGCCGTGGTCACCAAGGGCACCGCGAAGGCGGCCGGGCTCCCCGCGGGCACGCACGGCAAGACCGGCACCGCCGAATACGGCACCGGGGAGAAGCTCGACAGCCACGCCTGGTTCATCGGGTTCAAGGACGACGTGGCGTTCGCGGTGGTCGTGGAGGGCGGTGGCGGCGGCGGGGCGGTGGCCGCCCCGGTGGCGGCCACCTTCCTCAAGGGCCTCTGAACTCACGAGCCCGCGTGCCTCACGGGCTCGCGGACCCCACGAACGTCGGGTCTCGCGGACGTGCGGGGGTTGCGGACGTGTGGGGACGCGGGATTGAGGGTTCGCGGGGTTGCCGGACTCAAGTGAGGAACGCGCGGATCTCGGGGGCCACGCGCTCCGGCCGCCCACGCCGGGCGGTGTTGGCGGTGGCGCTGTGGCCGAGGCCCGCCATCTCCACCCGCCGGGCGCGCGGCAGCACCCGTTGCAGCGCGTCGAGCGCCGTACGCAGGTAGGCGGGGCTCTTGCCGCCGCCGAGCAGCAGCACCTCGGCCCTCACCGACCTGTAAGCGAAAGGATCGCCGGCCGTGGCCGTCTCCGCCTGAACGTCGTGGTGCAGCGTCGGGGCCAGTTCGCTGAACGTCGGCTCCCCGTCCGCCCCGGCCTTCTCCTGCCCCTTCTGCGCCAGGACGGTGAGCCCCTCCAGCAGGAACCGCGGCATCCTCATGACGATCGGCGGCCCCATGCGGGTGGCCCGCATGCCGGTGACCAGCGCCGCCGTCGTGTCACCCGCGGCGAGCTTACTCGCGGAGGAGTATACGTAGGCGAGTAGGTGCTGTGAAGCCTCTAAGAGGACGAGGACGGCTCCTCGTAGTCGATGCCGAGCTTGGGAGCGAGCTCCCGCAGCCAGTCCTCGAAGACCGGCTCCAGGTCGGAGTAGGCGAAGCTCAGCTGGCCGAGCACCTCCATGCAGAGCAGGCCGTACAGCCTGATCCAGCACTCCAGGAAGACGTGCACCGCCTCCACCGGCATACCCACGCCGGACGAGTCCGCGTACAGACGCAGTTGTTCCTGGATGGACGGATGCAGCTCCCCCGGCGCCGGCACCGGGAACGGGCGCTCCTTCCACAGCTCGGCGACCTCATCGAGGAAGACCTGCTCGAAGCCGCGCCCGGCCAGCTCGCGCGGCGAGTCGGGCCGCCTCTTGCGGGTGATCGGGCTGGCGAACACCCAGCCGAACTCCGCCGGATGCATGATCGCCCAGCCGCGCAGCGCCCGGCACGCCGCCAGCAGCCGACCACCGCGCCGGTCCGGCGGACAGGAGTCGCGCGCCGCCTCCACCACGGCCGTCAGCTCGCGGAAGAAGTCGGCGGTCACCGCGCCGACCAGCTCTTCGTGCCCGGAGAAGTAGTGGTAGAGCGCCGGGCCGCTCATCCCCATCTCCCTGGCCACCGCGTTGATCGTCACGGCGGCCGGGCCGCGTTCGATGAGCAGTTTGCGGGCGACGGCGCGGATCTCCGCCAGTGTCGCCTGCCTGACCCTGTCACGCCTGCTGACGCCCTGCGCGGCCATGGTCCCCCTCCTCCTGGACACGACGGCGACATCCTAGGGCATCTACGTGTCCCTACTGCGGGTATGGGAACTTAGCGCCTCTAGTGAGGGCTCGTGATCACCCGCACCCGTGAGGAGGGCGGCAGGTTCAGAAAGCCGTGGTGAGAGCCAGAGCGGTGGCGGCGTCGAGGCGGAGCACCATGATCAGGAGGGTGGCGATGAGGGTCGCGATGAGCAGCCAGCTGATCAAAATGATCACGGTCGAGCGACGTGGTCGGCGGGCGGGGCCCGGTGGCCGGCGGGTCTTCGCCTCGCTGCGACGGACCCGCTCGTTGAACGACTCGAGCCGAGCCACGAGTCGCGGGTCGTCGTCGACGAGGCGCTGCTCGATCTCTGCCAGCATCCGCTCCTCGTCCTGCGACCAGGCCATGGGCGCACCTCCCGAACGCAAGCTCTTCAGGCGTGTTTCTGCCCAACCATGAAGATCATTAGCCGCAGCCCGACCAGGTAATTGCCACGTCTTTCCGTTTGCGATCACGCTCGAATCCTTGTTCTAATCATGGGATGCGCTGGGACAACCTGCGCCTGGCCACGCCCGGTCAGGACGATCCGGCCGTGCCGCTGTTCGCTCGCGGCGCGGTCACCCGCACGTTCGACACGCCCGAGTTCAGGGGGATGACCTTCTACGAGATCCGGGCCCGATCCATCATCAACAAGGTGCCGGGGGCCAGCCGGGTGCCGTTCGAATACACGATCAACCCCTATCGGGGGTGCAGCCACCGCTGCGTCTACTGCTTCGCCAGGAAGACGCACGAATATCTGGACATGGACGCCGGGGCCGACTTCGACTCGAAGATCGTCGTCAAGGTCAACGCCGCCGAGCTGGCCCGTAAGGAGCTGGCCGCGCCCCGGTGGGGCGCTCACCACATCGCGATGGGCACCAACGTCGACTGCTACCAGCGGGCCGAGGGCCGCTACCGGCTGATGCGCGGCATCCTGGCCGCGCTGCGCGACGCCGCCAACCCGTTCTCCATCCTCACCAAGGGCACGCTGATCCTGCGTGACCTCGACCTGCTGACCGAGGCCGCCGAGGTGACCGACGTGAGCACCGACGTCTCGGCCGGCTTCGTGGACACCGCGATGTGGCGGGCGGTCGAGGCGGGCACGCCGCACCCGCGGCGGCGGCTGGAGACGTGCGCGACCCTCAACGACAACGGCATCGCCTGCGGCGTGCTGATGGCGCCGATCCTGCCCTACCTCACCGACTCCCCCGCCCAGCTGGAGTCCACGGTCAAGGAGATCGCCGAGTCGGGCGCCACCCACATCGCGCCCATCGTGCTGCACCTGCGGCCGGGGGCGCGCGAGTGGTGGATGGAGTGGCTCTCGCGCGAGCACCCGCGGCTGGTGCCGCGCTATCGGGAGCTCTACGGCAGGGGCTCCTACGCACCCAAGGCCTACCAGGCGCGCGTGAGCGGGCTGGTCAAGGAGCTCGCCGAGCGCCACGGGGTCGGCCGTGCCGCTCCTGCCGCCGCCCGTCGCGTCCCGCCCCGGCGCCCGCCGGCCCCGGCCGGTCCCGAACAACTCCGCCTCCTGTGAGCGTCACGGCGGGCGCCGTCCCGGTCCTACGTGCTGGGGCGGTCAGCGTTTGTGACGGTCCCGGCCGGTCACCGACGTCACGGTCAGGCTCACCAGGACCGGCTACAGCGCGCCGAGACGGTCGCGGCCGACTTCCGCGGGCGTAGCTGGGCGGCGTGCTGCGCGACACCAGGAGGCAGGGATGACACGTGGGTGCTGGCGGGGCAGATCCCGGCGGCCGCGGTGCACGAGGCGGAGCAGCGGCTGCCCGGCCTGACGCACGGTGAGGGCGTGTGGTGGTCGGAGCCGTCGGGCGACCGTCCCGCCCATAGGCACTATGTCGGGTTTCGTCGTGAGTTGGGTATTAACGCCCGTGGTGCACCAATAGGGGTGCACCATGTGCGTACACGGGGGGATTCCCATGGCTGACACGAAGAAGAAACCCGCGGCCAAGACCGGCAAGTCGAAGAAGCAGGCCATCAAGACGAGCAGGCAGGTCAAGGAGACGAAGAAGGAGACCAGGAAGGCTCCTGACGAGGAGTGACCCTGACGGGGCGGCGGGCGGCAGGGGTCACCCGCCCGCCAGACCGGACACCACGAAGGACAGCCGAGGGGGACCTCGCCTCGGCTGTCCTGTCGAACCGGGGGCCGGGCGAGCGCATCGGGGCGCGAGGGCCGTCTGATCTGAAAGATCATCTGGCACAAGCCGCACATGCAACCTTAGTCACCCATCTGGCGTCTAAAGATCATAGGCGGGGAAAGCGCACAGGGGATGAACAACGTGCATTCCGCCGAGGCGGTGCAGGCCGGTGGCAAGGTGGACGTCCGTGCCACCGGCCATGTGTGTTCGGAGTTGTTCCGGTCCTAAGGGGGATTCGTCAGGTGCGCGCATTGGCCCGCAAGGGCAGGTCGGCCGTGGTCAGGCTGTATCAAGGATACGAACGGCGCCGGAGCAGGAAGGCCCCGCCACCCACGACGCGGCAGATCCGTATCCTGCTGCTGCACGCCAACGGGATGGGCGGAACCATCAGGACGGTCTTCAACCTGGCGAGCTATCTCGCCAAGGATCACGACGTCGAGATCGTGAGCATCATCAAGGAGGCCGAGCACCCGTTCTTCCCCATTGATCCGCGGGTGAAGTTCCGTCATCTGGACGACCGCCTCAAGCCCGGCCTCAACCCGTTGCGCGCGATGTTGTCGAAGCTGCCGAGCCGGCTCATCCCCAAGGGAGAGCCGGCCTACCACCGGTTCAACCTGTGGACCGACCTCGTGCTCACCCGTTACATCCGCTCGCTGGACACCGGTGTGCTCATGGGCACCCGTCCGGGGCTCAACCTCGCGATGGCCCAGTTAGCCAGGCCCGGTGTGATCACCATCGGGCAGGAGCACGTGGCACTGCGCAGCCAGGCCGAGCCGGTCCAGGAGCTCGTCAAGTGGCGTTACCGCCGCCTCGACGCCCTGGTCACCCTCACCAAGGCCGACCTGCGCGACTACAGGGAGACGCTGCCGAAGCAGCCGCGCAAGCTGGTCCGCATCCCCAACGCCGTGCCGCCGATGACGGGCGAGCCGGCGAAGCTCGACGCCAAGGTGGCCGTGGCGCTCGGGAGGATGACTCGCATCAAGGGTTTCCACCGCCTCATCACCGCCTGGCAGACCGTCGCCGCAGCCCACCCCGACTGGAAGCTGCGCATCTACGGCGCGGGGCCGCAGGAGGAGAGCCTGGCCCAGCAGGTGGAGGAGCTGGGCCTGCAGGGCTCCGTGGAGTTGCCGGGGCCCACCTCCGACGTGGGTGCGGCGCTGGAGCAGGCGTCGATCTACGTGCTCAGTTCCCGCCACGAGGGTTTCCCGATGACCATCCTGGAGGCCATGGCCAAGGGGCTGGCCATCGTGAGCTTCAACAGCCCGCACGGGCCCAAGGAGATGATCACGCACGAGGGCGACGGGCTGCTGGTCAAGCCGCGTACGAACGCCAACCTGGCCTCCTCGATCATTCGCGTCATCGAGGACGAGAAACTGCGGCGGGACCTGGGCGCGCGTGCGCTGGAGACGGCGCGCGGCTACGATCCCGACGTCATCGGTCAGAAGTGGGACAAGCTGCTGGCGGGCCTGCTGGCCCGCCGCTCCGGAACACGCGCGCGCCGGAGCCCGGCCTCCACGAACGCCGCCCAGGACTCCCGGCGCGACGCGGAGACCGCCGTCGCGGCAGGGGACGAAACCGGGCCGGTGCACGCCCGGCCGGCGCCGGTCGAGGTCAGACCTCAGAGCCCGTGATCTCGACCGGCTCGGCGATGACGTCCCGAGAGGGTTGGCGACGGCAACCACGAGCTGCCGGACGACGGGGCTCGTCGCTGTCGCCCAGGTCGGCGGGCTCGGGCGTGGCCGTCTGCGCCCTGATCATCGCGAGGTCGGACAGCGGGTCGCGGCCGACGACGGTGAAGCCTCCCGACGTGCAGCCGGCGAACGCGACGGTGCCGGACCGGGAGGAGCCGACCACGTGCGCGTTGGTCAGCAGGAAACCGTCGGCGGTGAACACCACCGCCGAGCCGCTGCCCCTGCCGGCTCAGGAGCACGCTCAGACGGCCTGCGCCAGGGCCACGCCGCAGTAGGCCGCGCCCAGGCCGGCCAGCACCCCGGCCAGCGCGTTGGCCACCGCGTGGAAGCGCACCCCCTCCTCCACGAGCCGGACCGTCTCGTACCCCAGGGTCGAGTACGTCGTCAGCGCCCCGCAGAACCCCGTACCGGCCAGTGCCATCACCTCGTCACCCGCGGGCAGGCCGGCCAGGAACCCCAGCAGCAACGACCCGGCCACGTTGACCGTCAGCGTCCCCCACGGGAAGACCGTGTCGTGGCGTGCCTGCACCGCCCGGTCCACCAGGTAACGCAGCGGCGCCCCCACCGCCGCCCCCAGGACGATCAGCAG
>NZ_SMJZ01000054.1 GCF_004348345.1 Nonomuraea longispora | reverse complement strand
GGCTGTCGTCGGACGGGAGGCGGCCGGTTCCACGGGCGTTCGGGGCAGGGTGGACGCGCCTTCGGCGGGGGTGAGGAGGTCGAGCCGCGCGACGGGCGTGTCCGGGGCGGTGACGAGCCGGTCGAGCACCCGGGTGACGAGGTCGAGCAGGTGCGTGGCGCGTTCCTGCCCGACCAGCTCCACGTCGTACTTGATCTCCAGGGTGAGCCGCTCTCCGGGGAAGGCGACCAGCGAGAGCGGGTAGTGCGGCGAGTCCGTGCCGGTGAAGCCGCGCAGGGCCGGCCCGGACCGCCCTCCCGCGCGTGCGGCGGGGAAGTTCTCCACCACGACCATGGTGTCGAAGAGGTCGCGGACCCCGGTGAGCCGGGCCAGGTCGGCGAGGCCGACGTGCTGGGCGTCGAGCAGGTCGCCCTGCTGCCGGTGCAGGCGGTCGACGATCTCCCCAAGGGTCTCCTCGGGCCGCCAGGACATCGGCACGGGAATGGTGTTGATCAGCAGGCCGACGATGGTCTCGACGCCGGGCAACCGCCCGCCGCGCCCGGACACCGTGGACCCGAAGATCACGTCGTCCCGCCCGAGCAGCCGGCCCAGCAGCAGGCCCCACGCCGCGTGCACGTAGGTGCTCAGCGTCACGCCGCGCTCGCGGGCCGCGGCGGCGACCGCCCCGGCGGGCAGCTCGCGGTGGACTCCGGCGTGCCTGGACACCGGGTACGCGGCGGGGAAGAGGCGCGTCGCGGCGTCGACCCCGGCCAGCGCGTCCGCCCACACGGCGCGGGCGGCGGCCCTGTCCAGCCCCGCCACCGCCTCCACGTGGTCGCGGAACGTCACCGCGGGCGCGGGCAGCGAGCCGCCCCGCTCGTACGCCTCCACGACGTCGCCGAAGACCAGCGGGTACGACCAGCCGTCGGCGAGGATGTGGTGCATGGTCTCCACGAGCCGGTGGTCGGTGTCGCTGAGCGAGACCAGCGCGTAGCGCAGCAGCGGCGGGTCCGCCAGGTCGAACGGCGCGGCCAGCTCCGAGGCGGTCAGGTCGGCCAGCCGTTCGCGGGCCTCGGCCGTGCCCAGCCCGCTCAGGTCGGCCGTGCGCCACGGCACCTCGACCGTCCCGGCGATCACCTGGACCACCCGGCCGTCGGCCAGCTCCTGGAAGCTCGCCCGCAGGGCGTCGTGGCGGTGCACCGTCGCGGTCACCGCCCGGCGCAGCGCCTCGGGATCGAGGGGGCCGGACAGCTCGGCCACCTGCTGCACCACGTACGTGTCGGTGTGGCCGGCCCCGAAGGACGCGTGGAAGTACATGCCTTCCTGCAGCGGCAGCAGCGGCAGGATGTCGCGGGCGCCGGCGAACCGGTCGACGTCCTCCTGCGTGATCGCGACCAGGGGGAAGTCCGACGGGGTGTGCCCGGCCAGGCCGGCGCAGCGGGTGAGGGCCGTCAGCGCGGCCAGCCACAGCTCGGCCAGCTCGGCGACCTCCCCCGCCGCCATGACGCCGGACGGCCAGGACAGCGTGGCCGAGAACACGGGGCCCTCCGGCCCGTCCTGGGCCAGGGCGTTGATCTCCAGCCCCATCGCGGGGTTGTCGGGGTGTACGCCCTCGCGCAGGGTTCGGCCGCCGGCGGCGAAGCGGCCCAGGTAGTTGAAGAGGATCTGCGGCGGTCGCGGGAGATCGAGCCGGTCGAGGTGGCGCAGGACGCCGTGGCCGAGCCCGTTGCGCGGAACCGCGCGCAGCTGTTCCTTGACGGTCTTGGCGGCTCGGGCCAGCGCAGGGCCGGCCGCGGTGACCTCGTCCCAGCTCAGCGGCCCGGGATCGAGGCGTACGGGGTGGATGGCGGTGAACCAGCCCACCGTACGCGACAGGTCGGCGCCCCCGGCGAGGTCTCCGTCGCGGCCGTGGCCTTCGAGGCTGAGGAGCACGGCGGACCCGTCGCCGCGCCCGTGGACGTGGCGCCACCGGGTGAGCGCGACGGCGAAGCCCGTCAGCAGCACGTCGTTGACGCCGCCGTGCATCGCGGCGGGCACGGCGCCCAGCAGGGCCGCGCTCGTCCCCACGGGCAGGGACACGGTCAGCGACCGTACGGTGGCGGCCGTGTCGGTCCCCGGATCCAGCGGGCGCGCGCCCAGCGGCGGATCGTCGGTGGCCAGGACGTCACGCCAGCGGCCGGCCTCGTCGCGGAAGGAGGGCCGCGCGTCCTGAACCGCCGACGCCCACGCGCGGAAGGAGACCGGGACCGGGTCGAGCACGGGTTCGCGACCGGCCGCCAGGTCCGCCCAGGCGGCGGCCAGGTCGCCGGCGATCACCCGCCAGGAGACGCCGTCGATGACCAGGTGGTGGACGACCAGGAGGAGGTCGCCGGGCCCGGGACCGCCGTCGAACCAGACCGCCTGGAGCATGATCCCGCGCTCGGGGTCGAGCCGCCCGGCCGCCTCCTCCTCGGCCAGGCGCCGCGCCGCCTCGCCTCCAGCGGCCTCCGCAGCGGCTTCCACAGCGGATTTGTCCTGGCGGGTGCACAGCGGGGACGCGTCGAACCCCTCCGGCGGCGGCACCGACAACGTCCAGGCGTCGCCGTCGCGGTCGAGGCGGGCCCGCAGCAGGTCGTGGCGGACGCAGAGTTCCCGCACCGCGCGTTCCACCTGCCGCACGCCGATCCCGGCCGGCACGGGCAGCACCATCGACTGGTAGAAGTGTTCCAGGGGTGTGCGGGCCAGCATCGTCTCGGCGAGCATCGGCGTGAGCGGGACGACCCCGGTCGCGGGCGCGCCCGGATCGGGCGTCTCCCCCGGCGCCTGCCGCGGGAGTGCGGCGGCCAGCGCGCGCACGGTGCGCCGGCGGAAGACGTCGCGTGGGGTGAGGTTCATGCCCGCCCTGCGCGCCCGGCCCGTCACGGCGATCGAGGAGATGCTGTCGCCGCCGATGGCGAAGAAGTCGTCGTCGACACCGACCTCGGGCAGGCCCAGCACCTCGGCGTAGATGGCGGCCAGGGCCTGTTCCCGCTCCCCGCTCGGTTCGCTCCGCCCGCCGCCGGGCGCGACGGGCTCGGGCAGCGCCGCCACGTCGAGCTTGCCGTTGACGGTGAGCGGAAGCTCGTCCACCACCCCGTACAGGGTGGGGACCATGTAGCCGGGCAGCCGTTCGGCCAGCGCCGCGCGCAGCCCGGCGGCGAGCTCGCCGCGGGCGGCGCCGGGCGCCGGGATCACGTACGCGACCAGCTTCTTCAGCCCCGGCGCCGCGGGATCGGGCCGGGCGACCACGGCGGCCTGCCGCACCTGCGGATGGGCCGACAGGGCCGACTCGACCTCGCCGAGCTCGACCCGGTATCCGCGGATCTTCACCTGGTCGTCGACCCGGCCGAGGAAGTCGAGGTTGCCGTCCTCGCGCCGGCGTACGAGGTCGCCGGTGCGGTACATGCGTCCCCCGGGCACGAAGGGGTCGGCGACGAAGCGGGCGGCCGTCTGCCCGTGGGCGTGCAGGTAGCCGTGGGCCAGGCCGGCGCCCGTCACGTACAGCTCGCCGACCACGCCCGCGGGCACGGGGCGCAGCCACCCGTCCAGCACGTACGCGCGGGTGTTCCGGATGGGGCGGCCCACGGTGGGAGTGGCGCTGTCGCGGGTGCCCGCGCCGAGCGTGTTGATCGTGTACTCGGTCGGCCCGTACAGGTTGTACCCTTCAGGGCCGTCCGGCCGGCTCAGCCGGTCCCAGACGCTCTCGCTGACGGCCTCGCCGCCGAGCAGCACCAGGCACGGGGCATGCTCGCCGCCGAGCAGGCCCTCCTCGAACAGCAGGTGGGCGTAGGTGGGGGTGACGTTGACGACGTCGATCCGGTGGTCCTGGCAGTACGCGACGAGCGCGGTGGCGTCCCTGCGCAGCTCCTCGTCGCAGATGTGCACCTCGTGGCCCTCGACCAGCCACAGCAGTTCCTCCCACGACATGTCGAACGAGAACGACACCGTGTGCGCGATGCGCAGCCGCCGCCCCCCGGTACGGCGCGCGGTCGGGCCGAAGATCTCGGCCCGGTGGTTGAGCTGCATGTTGGTCAGCCCGCGGTAGGGCGTCACCACGCCCTTGGGCCGGCCGGTGGATCCGGAGGTGTAGATGACGTAGGCGGGCAGGTCGCCCGGCACGTCCACGGTGACCGGGCCGGTCGCGAAGGCGTCCCAGCCGGGGAGCACGCAGCGCCCGCCGAGGCGCCGCTGGTGCCCGGCCAGCGCGGACCCGGGGTCGGCGCAGACGAGGAGGACGGGGCGGGCGTCGTCCAGCATGGCGGCCAGCCGGTCGACCGGATGGTCGAGGTCCAGCGGCAGGTACGCGGCCCCTGCCCGCAGGACGCCGAACAGCGACACGACCATCTCGACGCCGCGGGGCAGCCCGAGCGCGACGATCGTGCCGGGGCCCGCGCCCTGCGAGCGCAGCATCCGGGCGCACTGGTCGATGCGGCCGTCCAGCTCCGCGTACGTCAGCCGCCGCTGCCCGAAGACGAGGGCGACCTCGTCAGGGCACGTGCGGGCCCGCTCGGCCAGCAGGTCGGCGATCGTCTCCGTGCCGATCGGGTGTTCGGCCCGCGCCCACTGCCGTGACAGTTCGCCGCGTTCCTCGTCGAGCATCAGATCGAGCGCGCCGACCGGGACCGCGAGGCCGTCGGCCAGCGTCGTCAGCAACAGGGTGAAGCGGCGTACCATCCGGCGGGCGTCCCGCTCGGGCACGTCGGGCCGGTACTCCAGCTTGACGCGCAGGTTGGCGCCGGGGGTGAGCACCCAGGTGTAGGGGTAGTGGGTGCTGTCGGTGTAGTCGACGCCGACGATGCCGTGCTCGCGTTCCAGTTCGGTGAACGTGGTGTCGGACAGGAAGTTCTGCAACACGTACAGCGTGTCGAACAGCCGCTCCTGGCCGCACGCGCGGTGGATGTCGCCGAGGCCGAGATATTCGTGCGGCGCCAGGTCGACGCGGTCGTCCTGGGCGCGGCGGGCCAGGTCGAGCACAGTGGTGCCGGGCGTGGCCGCCACCCTGGCGGGGACCGTGTTGAGGAACAGGCCGATCACGTTCTCGATGCCGGGCAGCTCGGCCGGGCGGCCGGCCACGGTCGTGCCGAACACCACGTCCGTACGTCCGGACTCGTAGCCGAGCAGGATGCCGAGCGCGGCCGTCAGCAGCGCGTTGAGCGTGACGCCGCCGCGGGCGGCCTGCTCGGCCAGCCGTGTGGTGACCTCCGCGGGCAGCGCGGCGAGGACACGCTCGGACGGCACGGGCTCGCGGCCGGCGGCCTGCGGCGCGAGGACGGTCGGCTCCTCCACTCCCGACAGGGCCGCCCGCCAGGCGGCGGCGGAGGCGTCGCGGTCGCGTGTGCCGATCCAGGCGAGGTAGTCGGCGAACGTGCTCTCCGCGGCGGGCAGCGCGCCCCGCGTGCCGCCCGAGCCGTAGAGCGCGAACAGCTCACGCAGGACCAGCTCGCGCGACCAGCCGTCCCACAGCAGGAAGTGCGAGGTCAGCAGGAGCCGGTCGCGTCCGCCGGGAAGGCGTACGACGGTCAGCCTGACGAGGGGCGGGCAGGACAGGTCGAACGGCTCCTCCCGGTCGGCCCGCGTGACCGCGTCGAGCCGTTCCTGAGCCTCGGTCAGGTCGGCGACTTGCACCTCGGCGGGCACGTCGGCGGCGATGAGCTGCGAGCCGCCGTCGGCGGCGAACCCCGCGCGCAGGGTGGGGTGGCGGCGCAGCAGCGCCGCGAACGCCTCCGTCATGGCGGGCACGTCGACGCGCCGGTCGAGGTCGAAGACGTTCTGCGCGATGTAGGTGCTGCTGCTCTCCGCGTAGGTCGCCTGATAGTAGACGCCCTGCTGGAGCGGCGACAGCGGCCACGCCTCGCCCTGCGCGGCCGGCGCTGGCGGCGGTTCCGCCTCCCGCAGGGACGCGGCGAGCGCGGCGGGCGTGCGCAGGCGGAACACGTCCCGGGTGGTGAGCTCGACGCCGTCCCTGGCGAGCAGGCTGACGAGGCGGATGGCGAAGATGCTGTCGCCGCCGACGGTGAAGAAGTCGTCGTGGACGCCGAGACCGTCGACGCCGAGCAGGGCGCCGGCGCGGGCGCAGATCAGCGCCTCCTCGGCGGTACGCGGCGGCCCGCCCCTGACGCCGGGTTCCGGGTCCGGCAGCGCGCGGCGGTCCCGCTTGCCGTTGGGCAGCACAGGCAGGTGGTCCAGCACGGTCACCGTCGCGGGCAGCAGGTAGTGCGGCAGGTCGGCGCGGAGCAGGGCGCGCAGCCCCTGAGGGTCCAGTTTCTCGCCGGGCGCGGCCACCACGTACGCGTGCAGCGCCCCTCCCCGCACCGCCACCGCCGCTTCGCAGACCCCGGCGCGGCGCATCAGCGCGGCTTCGAGCTCGCCCGGCTCAACCCGGTACCCGTTGATCTTCACCTGGTCGTCCGCCCGGCCGAGGAACTCGACCCGCCCGTCCGGAGTCCAGCGTCCGAGGTCCCCCGTGCGGTAGAGGCGGTCGCCGTCGCCGAACGGGTCGGCGACGAACCGGTCCGCGGTCGTCCCCGGCCGGCCCAGATAACCGCGGGCGAGCTGGGCGCCGCCGACGTAGATCTCGCCCGTCGCGCCGGGCGGCACGAGCCGGAGCGCGGAGTCGAGCAGGTAGAGCCGCGCGCCCGGCACCGGCCGGCCGAGCGTCACCGGCTCCCGCGGGTCCACCTCGCCCTGGAGCACGTCCCCCGCGACCTCCGACGAGCCGTAGGAGTTGACGATCCTGGCATCGGGCGACGCCCGGCGCAGGGAACGGACGCACTCCTGGCCGAGCGGTTCGCCGCTGCAGATCCAGCGGTCGAGCGCGGCGAGCCGCTCGGGCGCCGTGTCCGCGAGCGCCGCGGCCAGGCTCGGCACGGCCAGCAGCTGGGTCGCCCCCGACCCCTCGACGAGCCGGGCCAGCGCCGCGCCGTCGGTGGCCTCGGCGTCCCCGGCGATGACCGTCGTCGCTCCCGCGACCAGCCCGCCGAGCAGCTCGGTCGTGCCGTCGATGAAGCTGAGCGAGCTCTTGGCCAGCCGCACGCGCGCGTCCCATTCCGTCGCCGCCCAGGCGAGGCGGCCGGCGAGCGCTCCGTGGGTGCCCACGACCGCCTTCGGCCTGCCGGTCGAGCCGGAGGTGTAGACGACGGAGACCGCGTCGAGCGGGGTCACGGGCGTGCCCGCGCCGGCCGGGCCCGCCGCGGCGGCCCTGACCGTGAGGGAGGGCAGGTCGTGCGGGGGCAACGTCCTGGCGTTCGCCTCGTCGGTGAGCACGCAGGCCGGGCGCGCGTCACCGAGCATGAACTCGATCCTGGCCGCCGGGTAGCCGGGGTCGACGGGCAGGTAGGCGGCCCCGGCCCGCATGACGCCGAGCAGGGCCACGGCCGTGTCCGCGGAACGGCTCGTCGCCACCGCGACGATGTCGCCGCGCCGCACGCCGGCCGCGGCCAACGTGCCGCACAACCTCCGGGACCGCTCGTCCAGCTCGGCGTACGTGAGCGTGGCCCCGGCGGACACGACTGCGGCACGCGCGGGGTGCCCGGCGACCTGGCGGTCGAACAGGTCCAGCACGGAGCTGCCGCCCTCCCCCGGTCCGGTCCCGGCGGCCATCAGCTGCCGGCGTTGTTCCCCGGTGGCGAGCTCCACCTGGCCGCACGTCAGCGTGGCGTCGTCGGCGACGGCGGCCAGCAGCCGCTCGTACTGGCCGATCAGCAGGCCGGCCGAGGCGGCCGGAACCAGCCGCCGGTCGTGGGTCAGCGTGAGCACGATCCGGTCGCCGGGCCTTGCCATCAGCGTCACGGGATAGTGGGGCGCCTCGACCGTCTCGATCCCGGAGATCGTGAGGTCCCCCTGCCCCGCGGGGGGCTCCGGGTAGTTCTCGACGACCACCAGCGTGTCGAACAGCTCGGCCACGCCCAGCCGGCGGTGCAGCGCGGCCAGCGGGACGTGCTCGTGCTCCATGACCTCGCGCTGCGTACGCGCGAAGCGGCGCAGCACGTCGGCCAGCGGGTCGGCGGGCTGCCAGCGCACCCTCGCGGGCACCGTGTTGATCAGCAGCCCGACCATCGCGTCGATGCCCGGCGGCTCCGATGACGCTCGGCCGGACACGGCCGAGCCGAACGTCACGTCGTCGCCTCCGGTCAGCCGCCCGAGGAGGATTCCCCAGGTGGCGGCGAGCACCGAGCCGACGGTGAGCCCGTTCCCCTGCGCCCATGCCCGCAGACGGTCGCCGAGATCGGCCGGCAGCTCACGCCGGACCCGGCCGAACCGGCCGCCGGCGGCTCCGCTGGTGGTGGGTCCGGCGAGCGCGGGGGCCAGCAGGGTCGGTTCCCGTACGCCCGCCAGTGCCTCGGCCCACACCTCGATCGCGGCGTCGGTGTCCTGCGCCGCGAGCGTCCTCAGGAACTCCCGGTAGGGCGGCGGCTCGGGCAGGGGCCCGTCCTCGTAGAGGGTCAGCAGGTCGCGCAGCAGCAGCGGCACCGACCAGCCGTCGGCCACGATGTGGTGCACGGTGTGCACGAGGGCGTGCCGGCGCGGGCCGAGCCTCACCAGCGCGAACCGCATGGCGGGCGGCCGGGCGAGGTCGAACGGCACCGCCCGCTCGGCCGCGGCGATCTCCTCCAGGACGGGCCGGGCGTGGTCAGGGCCGCTGAGGTCTTCGCTGCGCCACGGCACGCGCACGGGGCCGGCGATCACCGACACCACCTGCCCGTCGCCGGTGGTGCGGAAGGCCGCGCCCAGGTTGGGGTGGCGGCCGAGCAGCCGGTCGGCGGCGGTACGCAGCCGCTCGCCGTCCAGCGGCCCGGTGAGCTCGATGATCTGCTGGACGACGTACGGATCGATGCCGGGGTCGCCGTCGGGGTCGCCGTCGGGGTCAAAGGTGGCGTGGAAGTACAGGCCGGTCTGCAAGGGCGTGAGCGGCAGCACGTCCCGCAGCCCCGGCGTGTCCGCCTCGATGGCGCTCACCTCCGCCTGGTCCAACCGGACGAGCGGGAAGTCGGACGGCGTGTGCCCGGCGACCGTGTCGCTGGTGGCGATGTCGGTGAGGGTCCGCGTCCACAACGCGGCCAGTTCCCGTACCCGGTCGGCGTCGAGCACGCCCGCCGGCCAGCTGAAGGTGGTCCGCAGCACCGGCCCGCCGGCCGTGTCGACGGCGACGGAGTTGATCTCCAGGACGCGCGGCAGTGGCATGCGCGGATCGCGCCGCTCCACCACGACCTCGCCGCCACCGGCCGTCCCGCCACCGGCCGTCCAGTCACCGGTAGGGTCGCCGTCGAAGCGTCCCAGGTAGTGGACGAGCACCTGCGGCGTGACGGCCAGGTCTGGGCGCGGCCGCTTCCCCAGGTAGCGCAGCACCCCGTAGCCGAGCCCGCGTTGCGGCACCCGCCGCAGTTGTTCCTTGACCGCCTTGATCGCCTCGCCCGGCGTCCCGGAGCCGGGGTCGATCACGGCAGGGAACAGGGTGGTGAACCAGCCGAAGGTACGCGAGAGGTCGGCGTCGCCGACCGCCTCCTCCTCCCGCCCGTGCCCCTCCAGTTCCAGCAGCACCGCCGAGCCGCCGCCGCGCCAGCGGCCCACGGCACGCGCGGCGGCGGCGACCAGCACGTCGTTCACCCCGCCGTGCACGGCGGCGGGGACCGGGCCGAGCAGCCGGCCGGCGATCGCGGCGGGCAGCTCGACCGTGAGCGACCGCTCCGTGGCCACCACGTCGCGCCGCGGGTCGAGGGGGCGCTTGCCGATCATGGGGTCGGGCGCCGCCGCGGTACGCCGCCAGTGCTCCTCGCCGGAGCCGAAATCGCACTCCCGCAGCCGGGTCGCCCACTGCCGGAACGAGGTGGGCGCCTCGGGCAGCTCGACGGTGCGGCCTACGCGCGCCGCCTGCCACGCCTGGGCGAGGTCCTCCAGGAGGATGCGCAGCGACACGCCGTCCACGATTACGTGGTGAACCGTGATCGCGAGCCGCCCCTGGGCGCCGCCTCCGGCGTCCAGCCAGACCAGGTCGAGCATGCGCCCGCCCGCCGGGTCGAGCCGTTCCGGGGCGGCGGCGACCTGCCGTTCCAGCTCGGCAGCGGTCCTGACGCGAGTGATCACGTCGGCGGCCCGAGGCCGTCCCGGCGGCCGCACAATGAGAGTCCAGCGGCCGGTGCCGGCCGTCCGCGCCCGCAGCAGGTCGTGGGCGGCCAGCACCGCGTCGATCATGTTCTCCAGCTGGTCGCCGGTCAGCTCCGCAGGGGTGCGTACGGTCATCGACTGGAGGAAGCCGTCCATGGACGGGCCGGCGTCCTGGAGCCACTCGGTGATCGGCGTCGGCGGCACCTCCCCGACCCCGCTCACCGGGGGCGGTGAGGCGGTGCTCACGTCGGTGACCGTGGCCGCCAGCGCGGCGGGGGTGGGATGGGCGAACACGTCGCGCGGGCGTACCGCGAGCCCGGCGCGCCGCGCCTGCCTGACCACGCCGATCGCGACGATGCTGTCGCCGCCCAGGGCGAAGAAGTCGTCCTCGGCCCCCACGCAGGCCAGGCCGAGGACCTGCGCGAAGACCTCACACAGGACACGTTCGCGCTCGGTGCGGGGGGCGCGCGTGCGGGCCGCCGCCGGCTCGGACGGCCGGGGCAGCGCCTGCCGGTCCACCTTGCCGTTGGCGGTCAGCGGGAGGCGGTCGAGAACGACGTACGCGTCCGGCACCATGTACGCCGGCAGCCGCCCGGCGCACCAGTCACGAAGCTCCGCGGCCGTGACGGGGTCGTTCGACCGCGCGTACCCCACGAGCCGCCGCCCGTTCTCGTCCACCACGACGGCGGCCTGCCGCACGCCCGGGTGGGTGGCCAGCGCGGCCTCGACCTCCTCCAGCTCCAGCCGCATGCCGCGGATCTTCACCTGGTGGTCGGCGCGGCCGACGAACTCCAGCGAGCCGTCGGGCGCCCACCTGGCCAGGTCGCCGGTCCGGTACATCCGGGAGCCGTCGGCGGCGAAGGGGTCGGCGACGAACCGGCCTCCGGTGAGCGCGGGCGCGTTGATGTAGCCGCGGCCGAGCAGGAACCCGGCTGCGTACAGCTCGCCGACGGTGCCGGCGGGCACCTGTTCCAGGCGTTCGTCGAGGACGTACAGCCGGGTGTGGGGGTTGGGCCGGCCGATGGAGGTCGCGATGCGCTCGGCGGTGTCGCGGTAGACGACGTGCGAGACGCCGATGGTGGCCTCGGCCGGGCCGTACCCGTGGTAGAGCGTCGTCGGCACCTGGCCGCGGAACCGCTCGAACAGTTCGGGGGTGAGCACCTCGCCGCCGCACCAGACGTGCTTCAGCCCCGACAGCAGCGACGTTTCGCGGTCCATCTCCAGCAGGACGTCGAGCATCGACGACACGAGGTAGACGAACGTCACGCCCTCGCGGGCGATCAGGTCCAGCAGATAGTGCGGGTCGCGTTCGCCGCCGGGCTCCGCGACCACCACGTGGCCGCCGCAGACGAGCGGCAGCAGGATCTCGTTGACGGAGATGTCGAACGACAGCGGCGCCTTGAACAGCGACGCGTCGCCGGGGCCGAAGCCGAGAACGTCCTCCACCTGCCAGAGCAGGCGGTGGCTGATCGCCTCGTGGCGGATCATGGCGCCCTTGGGCGTTCCGGTCGAGCCGGAGGTGAACATCACGTACGCCAGCCGGCCGCCCTGGATCGACACGGGCGGCGGCTCGGCGGGCTCGTGGGCGTACCGCCACGAGCCGAGATCCACCTCACGCGGGCCCAGCGTGCGGACCGCTCCCGCCTCGGCCATGACCTGGTGGCGGCGTGCCTGCGGCCAGGCCGGGTCCACGGGCACGAACGCGCCGCCCGCCACCATGATCGCCAGTACGGAGACGACCATCTCGGCCGAGCGCGGGGTCGAGACGGCGACGACCTCCTCGGGGCGCAGCCCCTGTCCGTGCAGGTGCCGCGCGAGTTGGAATACGCGGGCGCCGAGTTCCGCGTACGTCAGCCGCACGCCGGGCGCGACGACGGCCGGCGCCTGCGGGGTCCGGCGCACCTGGTCGATGAACAGGTCCGCGATCGTGGTGGTCCTTGCGGGGGAGTTCGTTTCCATGGCTGCCTAACGTGATGACGACGTGGGGGTGCGCGCCTCCCAGGCACGCCAGAGCTGCGCGTACCGGCCGCCCGCGGCGACCAGCTCCTCGTGTCCGCCCTGCTCCACGATCCGGCCGTGCTCCAGGACGACGACCCGGTCGGCGGCGGCGGCCTGGGCCAGCCGGTGGGCGACGATCAGGGTGGTCCGTCCCCGGGTGGCCGCGGCGGCGGACTCCTCCAGCGTGCGCGCGCCGAGGCTGCCCGCCTCCGCGGTGGCCTCGTCGAGGATGGCGATCGCCGGGTCGACGAGGATCAGGCGGGCGAGGGCGAGCTGCTGGGCCTGGGCCGTGGTCAGCTCGTGACCGCCCTCGCCGACGACCGTGTCCAGACCGGCGGGCAGGGCCGTCGCCCAGTCCAGCGCGCCGACGGCGGACAGCGCGGCGGCGATCTCGCCGGCCGGGGCTCCCGGCCTGGCCAGCCGCAGGTCCTCGATGAGCGGGCCGGCGAAGACGTGGACCTCCTGGGTGATGATCGCGACGTGCGCGCGCAGCCGGTCGGGCGCCTGCGCCACGCCGGCGACGGACACGGTGCCGGTCTCGGGGCGCAGGATGCCGGCGGCGATGGCGGCGAGCGTGGACTTGCCCGCGCCCGTCGACCCGACCAGCGCGACGCGGGCGCCGGCGGGCACGCTGATGGAGACGCCGTGCAGCACCTCCGGCCCGCCGTCGTAACGGAAGCGCACGTCGCGCAACTCCAGCGCGGCACCGGCCGGCTCGCCCACGCCGTCGCCGTCAGGGTCGTCGCCGTCAGGGTCGTCGCCGCAGTCCGGGGCGAGGTCCGCCACGCCGACCAGCCTGGCCAGGCTCGCCGCCGCCGCCTGCAGTTCGTCGAACGTGAACAGCAACATGCCGATGGGGTTGAACAGGCGATGGAACAGCACGGCCGCCGCGGCGCTCTGGCCCACGGTGGCGGCTCCCGACCGGACGAGGAGGAAGCCCACCACGAGGATCGCGGCCAGGCCGAAGAACTCCGCCCGGTTGATCCGGCCGACGAACCGGGTGAACAGCGTGAAGACCGACACGGAGATGTCGTGCACCTGGTACGAGGCGTCGCCGATGTCGCGCAGCCGGCGCTGCTCCAGCCGGTAGGCGTGCACGGTCCGTACACCCTGCATGTTCTCCACCAGCAGTTGCGAGTTGCCGGCCACGGCGTGCCGTTCGGCGGCGTACTTCGGCGCCGCCCGCGGCAGGTACCACCGCAGCGCCGCCACGTACAGCGGGACGGCGACCGCGCCGGCGAGCCCGAGCCTCCAGTCCATCCCGGCCATCGCCGCGATGCTCAGCACGCCCAGCAGGAACGCGGAGATCATCGTGGGGATGACGCTGGTGGCGGCCTTGCCGATGGCGGCGGCGTCGCTGCTCACCCGCGACAGCAGGTCGCCCTTGCCGATCCGCTCCAGCGTGGTGGCGGGCAGGCGGAGCGCCCTGGCTACCGTACGTTCGCGCAGGTCCGCGAGCATGTGCCCGCACACCCGGCCGACGAGGTACGTGGCCGTGCCGGTGGCCACGCCGCCGACGACGGCCGCGGCCACGATCACGACCGCGATGGGGACGATCGCCGAGACCGGCGCGTTCTCCTTGACGCGGTCCACGAGCACACCCAGCGCGTACGCCGGCACCACCGACGCGGCGGCACCCACGACGCCCACCAGCGCGGCGAACGTGCTGCCGAGCCACCGCGCACGGAGTTCGAGCCGCAGCCACGCCCAGGTTCTGCGGGCGCCGGCGATGGGCAGTCTGTCCGATCCGGTCATCGCAGTACCGCCCGGTTGTAGTCGTCGTGGGCAACGGCCAGTGCGGCGTGGGTGCCCTCGGCGGCGATCCGGCCGCCGTCGAGGACCACGACCCGATCCGTCATGGCGAGCAGGGCGGGGCTGCTCGTCACCACGACGGTGGTGAGCCCGCCGGAGCGGGGGTGGCGCAGGGCGCGCAGCCCCCGGGCGATCTCGTGCTCGGTCACGGCGTCCACGGCGGTGGTGGGGTCGTGCATCACGAGGATCGGGGGGCGTGCCGTGAGCGCGCGGGCCAGCGCCAGCCGTTGCCTCTGCCCGCCCGACAGGCTGGCGCCCCGCTCGGTGACGACGTGCGCGAGGCCGTCGGGGTGGGCGGAGACGACCTGGTCGGCGGCGGAGGCGGCCAGCGTGGCCTCGTCCAGCGGGCCGCCGGCGGTCACGTTCTCCTCGACGGTCCCGGTGAAGAGGTCGGTGAGGTGGGGTTCCACCAGCAGCGCGCGGCGGGCGTCGGCCGGGTCGAGGTGCGCCAGGTGCGTGCCTCCGACGAGGACGCCGCCTTCGTACTCGTCGGGCGCCACCCGGCCGGACAGGACCTTGACCAGCGCCTCCCCGTCGGCGGAGCGGTGGGGCACCACGCCGACGAATTCGCCGGGGCGCACGTGCAGGTCGACCCCGTCGAGCGGACCGTACCTGAGCGCCCGCAGTTCCAGGTCCGGGGAGCCGGCGCCGAGCGTCTCCGTGCCCTCGGGCAGCAGCGCGGGCGCGTCGAGGACCGTGGCGACGCGGTCGGCGGACGCCCTGGCCTCGGCGACCCAGCCGGGCGCGACGGCGAGCGTGCCGACGGGCTCCATCAGGAACTGCGCGAGTCCGATGACGGTGATGAGCTCGCCGACGGTGACGCGGCCGTTGAGCGCGTACCACCCGGCCAGGATGGCGATGCCGCCGGCCAGCAGCGCGCCGCCGGCCGTGGAGGCGGACAGGTACGCGCCCTGGGTGCGGGCGGCGCGCAACGCCGCCCGCAGGGACCGCCTGCTGACCTCGTCGTAGCGGGCGGCCGCCGCGCGTTCCGCGCCGATGCCGCGCAGCGGGCGCACCCCGCTGACCAGGTCGGCCGCCAGGGAGGTGGCCTCACCGGCGAGGTCCTGCTGCTCGGTGACCCGCTTGGTGATCACCGGGGACGCGGCCTGGAGCCCGAGCAGCACGACGGGGGTCCCGACCAGTACGGCCAGCCCGAGCTGCACGTCGATCACCAGCAGCGCGGCGGCGCTCACCGCGGTCGCCGTCAAAGCGCCCGCGACGCGCGGCACGTAGTCGAGCAGGTAGGAGGTGTTGTCGGTGTCGGTCGTGGCCACGGTGAGCAGATCACCGGTCCGGCGGTCGGTCCTGATGCCGCGCGCGTTCATGATCTTGGAGGCGACCTCGACGCGCAGCAGGTGAGCCTCGTCGGCGATGGCGAGCATGAGCCGGCGGGCGCCGAAGCGGTAGGCCAGGCTCAGCGCGGTGAACAACCCGGCGAGGGCGGCCACCCACAGCACCAGGGCGCCGCCGTCCCCCGGGCCGATGGCCTGGTCGACGATCACCCCGATGAGGATCGGCACCAGCGACTCGCACACCATGTGCAGGCTGATGAGGCCGGTCCCCGTGCTGAGCTGCCACCGGTTGCGCGTCACCGCGCGCCACAGGACCCGCCGGCCGGTCATGGGCCGCGTCACTGCTCGGCGGCCATGCTCTCGCGCAGGCTCTTCGGCCGCAGGTCCGTCCAGTGCTCCTCGACGTAGTCCACGCACTCCTGGCGTTTGCTCTGGCCGCCCTCACCGAAGACCACCCGCCAGCCCCGCGGCACCTCCTTGAACGTCGGCCACAGGGAGTGCTGCTCCTCGTCGTTCACCAGCACGTAGAACGTCCCGTTCTCATCGTCGAAGGGATTGTTGGACATCGTGACTCCTGACTGCTTGGTGGGATCGGGGAATGACCAGCGGGGTGTGGGTCTCAGGGTCGTCGATGACGCGGCAGGGCAGGCCGAACACGTCCTCGATCAGCTCGGCGGTGACGATCTTCCTGGGGTCGCCCTGCGCCACGACGACGCCCGCCTTCATCGCGATGATGTGGTCGGCGTACCGGCAGGCCTGGTTGAGGTCGTGCAGGACGGCCACCATGGTGTTGCGCTGCTCCCGGTTCAGGCGCAGGCACAGTTCGAGCAGCTCGATTTGGTGGGCGATGTCGAGGAACGTGGTCGGCTCGTCGAGCAGCACGATCGAGGTCTCCTGGGCGAGCACCATGGCCACCCAGACCCGCTGGCGCTGGCCGCCGGAGAGCGTGTCGACGAGACGCCCGGACAGGTCGGTGACGCCGGTCGCCGCCATCGCGCCCGCCACTGCCGCCTCGTCCCGGGCCGACCACTGCCTGATCAGCTTCTGGTGCGGGTGACGTCCTCTCGCCACCAGGTCGGCCACGGTGATGCCCTCCGGCGCGATCGACGACTGCGGCAGCAGGCCGAGCCGCCTGGCGACCTCCTTGGCCGGGTAGGAATGGATGTCCCTGCCGTCCAGCACCACCTGTCCGGCCGTGGGCTTGAGCAGCCGCGACAGCGATCTGAGAAGGGTGGACTTGCCGCAGGCGTTCGGGCCGACGATCACAGTCAGCGCGCCGTCGGGGATGTCGAGGCTGAGGTGCTCGCTGATCGGCCGCTGGTCATAGCCGAGGGTGAGGTCCCTGGCGCTCAGTCTCATGAGCTCGCCTTCCGCATCGGCCCGGTCAGCAGCCAGGCGAAGTAGAGGCCGCCGAGCGACACCGTCACCACGCCCACGGGGAGCTGGGTGGGGGCGAACGCGCGCTGGCCGAGCCAGTCGCTCGCGGTCAGCAGCAGCGCGCCCATGACGGCCGAGGGAGCCAGGGACACACCCGCCGTACGCGCGAGCAGGCGGGCCAGTTGCGGGGCGGCGAGCGCGACGAACGCGACCGGCCCGGCGGCGGCGGTGGCCACGGCGGTCAGTGCCACGCCGACGACGAGGTAGAGCAGCCTGGCCCGTTCCGTGCGCACGCCGAGCGCGGCGGCGGACTCGTCGCCCATCGCCAGCAGCGACAGGCGCGGCCCGAGTGCCAGCAGGCATCCGGCGAGCAGGACGAGCGCGGCGGCCACGGGCGGGACGTGCTCCCACTTCACCGTGTTCAGGCTGCCCTGTCCCCAGATGGCCGCGGCGACCGCCAGGCGCAGGTCGACCTTGATGACGAACCACTGGTTCAGTGAGGCGAGTACCGCGCTGATCGCGATCCCCACGATGATGAGCCGGAACCCCTGCACACCCCGCCTGTACGCCAGCAGGTAGACCACCAGGGCGGCCACGAGCCCGCCGGCCAGCGCGCCCGCGGCGGTCTCGTAGTAGCCGCGGCCGACCAGCACCATCGTGACGAGCACCCCGGTGTAGGCGCCGGTGTTGAACCCGATCACGTCGGGGCTGCCGAGCGGGTTGCGCAGCAACGACTGGAAGACGGCGCCGCTGAGCCCGAGCGCCGCGCCGATGAGCAGGGCCATCAGCACGCGCGGCAGCCGCCACTCCACGACCACCAGGCGGGTCGCGCCCGACCCCTGCCCCGCCAGGGCCTGGATGACCTCGCCCGGCGGCACCTCGAACTCGCCGGTGCCCAGCCCGAGCACGGCGAACGCCGCGGCGGCGAGGCCGAGCGCGGCGCAGACGAGCACCGTGCGCACGCCGAACCTGAGGGACGCGCGGGGCCGGCGCAGGATGACGACCCGGTGGCCGAAGTCCACCCCGCTCATGAGCCCGTCACCGCCCGCCGGCGGATCAGCCAGATCAGCACGGGCGCCCCGAGGAACGCGGTGACGATCCCGGCCTGCAGTTCGCCGGGGCGGATCAGCACGCGTCCCGCGACGTCGGCGCAGAGCAGCAGGATCGGGGCGCAGACCACCGTGTACGCGAGGATCCACCGCTGGTCGGGCCCGACGATCCGGCGCACGGCGTGCGGCACCATCAGGCCGATGAACCCGATCGGGCCGACCGCCGCGGTCGCCGCCCCGGTCAGGAGCGCCACCGAGGCCACCGACAACACGCGGGTCCTGGTGACGCCGGCGCCCAGCGAGCGGGCGAGGTCGTCGCCCAGCGCGACGGCGTTGAGCGAGCGGGCGGCGGCGAACGCCAGGACCAGGCCGGCCAGGATGAACGGCGCCACCGCTTCGGCGATGGCCAGCGGCCGCCCGCCGAGCGTGCCGACGTCCCAGAAGCGCAGGTAGTCGAAGGCGCGCGGCTTCAGCAGCCGGATGCCGGCCGAGACGCCCTCCATGACGGCGCCGAGGGCCACGCCCGCGAGCGTCAGCCGGAGCGGCGACGCCTCACCGCGCCCGATCGAGCCGAGCGTGTAGACGAGAACCGTGGCGAAGGCCACCCCGGCGAACGCGAACCACACGTACGACCAGATGGACGTGAGGCCGAGGACCCCGATCGCGAACACCACGAACAGCGCCGCCCCCGCGTTCATGCCGAGGATCTGCGTGTCGCCCAGCGGGTTGCGGGTCACCGCCTGGATGACCGCTCCCGAGACGCCGAGCGCGGCTCCCGCCAGCAGCCCGAGGACGGTCCTCGGCACCCGCAGCTCCCGCACGATCGTGTGGTCGTCGCTGTCGGCGGCGTGGGCGAACGCGTCCCACACCGTGCCGAGGCCGATGTTCTTCGTGCCGACGGCGATGCTCAGCAGGCACGCGGCGACCAGCGCCGCGACGAGTACGAGCAGCCAGCCGCCGCGTCCGGCGTTGCCCCCGGCGACGCCCGCCGGCCGGTCCGCCGGTGCGGCCGGCCGGCGATCGGAGAGGATCACCAGGTCGCCGCCCTGGCCCGCCGCGTGTGGCCGGCCAGCAGCGCGTCGCGGATCTCACCGGCCCTTACGGCGGTGGCGGACAGCAGCGTCGAGGTGAGGCCGTGGGTGTGCTCACCCGCGCCTTGTAGGTAGATGCCCGCCGACACGTGCGCGGGCGTCTCGACGCGGTAGTCGCGGCCGATCCTGATGCGGTCCTCATCGTCGCGCAGACATAACTTGGCCGCCTGGCCGAGGACGGTGCCGAGGTCCTGGGGCCGGTAGCCCGTGGCGTGGACGAGCAGGTCCGCTTCGAGCACCTGGTGCTCGCCGGTGGGCAGATATTCCACCGTGACGTCGAGGCGTTCGCCGTGCTCGCCGACCTCCCGGATGCGGGAGGCGCGCAGGATGCGCAGCCGCTCGCCGCCCTGGACCTTCTCCCGGTACATGGTCCGGTAGAGGGTCTCGATGAGGTCCAGGTCGACCACCGAGTAGTTGGTGCCGCGGTGGTAGTCGAGCAGGGACTGCTTGACCTGCGGCGGAGCGCCGAAGAAGGTGTCCACGGCCTCGGGGTCGAAGATCTGGTTGGCGAAAGGGCTGTCGTCGGCGGGGGTGTAGCCGTATTTGGCGATGACGGCGCAGACTTCCGCGTCGGGAAAGGCGCGGTGCAGGTAGTCGGTCGTCTCGGCCGCGCTCTGTCCGGCGCCGAGCACCAGGGCCCGCCGCACGGGGACGCCGGCCTCCTTGAGCGCGGCCACCCGGGGCAACAACTCGCTGTTGTGCCAGACCCGGTCGGAGACGACCGTCTCCGGCGGCAGGTGCGGCTCCAGCCCGGTGGCGACGCAGAGATCGCGGGCCCGCCGCACGGTGGTGCGGCCGGGACGCTCCGGGTCCCTGCTGACCACGTCGAACGCGGGAATGCCGCCGTCCTCCGCGGTCACCGGCTCGACGGACACGACCTCCTCGGAGTACGCCACCAGGTCGCGCACCCGCTCGGCCGCCCACTCGAAGTAGGCGTGGAACTCGATCCGCAGCGGGTAGAGCGTCTTGTGGTTGAGGAAGTCCACCAGTCTGCCGGAGTCCTTCAAGAAGCACAGGAAGCTGAAGTCGCTGGCGGGATCGCGCAGGGTGACCAGGTCTTTCAGGAACGACACCTGCATGGTGGCGTCGTCGAGAAGCATCCCCTTGTGCCAGCCGAAGCCGGGCTGCTTCTCCAGGAACCGCATGTGGAGCCGTTCGGGTGCGGGGACCCGGGCGTTGTGCTCGCGCAGGGCGATCGCCAGTGCGAGATTCGATGGGCCGAAGCCGATTCCCAAGATGTCATAGGTGCCGCCAGGTCTGCTCAGCAGTGTCTCCACCGAGGCATCGCCTCCCTCTGCGGCAGATGTTAGATTAGGTTAGCCTAACCTTGCAAGGAGGGTATCCCGCCATGACGCGAGGCCACTCGCGAGTCACGGTCCGAGCCACGCCGCGTCCGGCGGCCTGCCGGACGACCCGCGCGCGAAAGGTACAGCGAGTGGCTTTTCGAGACCGCTCCCACCGGGAATAGCCGTCCCAAGATCGATGAAGACGGGGGTGAGCGCATGCCGTTGGACGTGGCGGCGAGGGAGGCGTTCCTGGCGGAGCCGCACATCGCGAGCCTCGCCGTGGAGGCCGGCGAAGGGCGGGGGCCGCTGAGCGTGCCCGTCTGGTACGACTACAGTCCCGGCGGCGAGATCCGGTTCCTGACCGACGGCGACTCGGTCAAGGCCCGGCTGATCGCGAAGGCGGGCAGGTTCACGATGCTGGTGCAGCGGGTCAGCCCCACCTACCGGTACGTGTCGGTGGAGGGGCCGCTCGTGCGCTCCGACCCGACGACGCTGGAGGATCTGACCCGCATCTCGGCGCGCTACCTGCCGCCCGACGCCGTGTCCGGCTACGTGCAGGGCTCCGACCTGCACGCGCTCGTCACGTTCAGGATGCGGCCGGAACGCTGGCTCTCCGCCGACCTGGGCGCCCTCGGCTGAGCGGAACCGGTATTTTGGCCACGTGACTGCTATCGACCCCACCTCGACCGGCGCGTTCGGCGTCGGCCTCGCGACCATCGCCTCCGACGGCACCGTGCTCGACACCTGGTTCCCCGCGCCCGAGCTGGGCGACGCGCCCGTCTCCGGCACCGAGCGGCTCCCCGCCGGCGAAGCCGGCGAGCTGGCGGAGTCGGCCGGGCCGGACGCGGCGCGAGGCGTGGAGGTGGTGGCGGTGCGCACCGGCATCGCCAAGCTCTCCGAGGCCCCCGTCGACGCGCACGACGTCTACCTCCGGCTGCACCTGATCTCCGCGCGCCTGGTCAGGCCGCACGGCGTCAACCTCGACGGCATCTTCGGCCTGCTCGCCAACGTGGTGTGGACCAGCGCCGGCCCCTGCGCGGTGCCGGGCTTCGAGCAGACCCGCCTGCGGCTGCGAGCCAGGGGCGCGGTGACCGTCTACGGCGTCGACAAGTTCCCGCGGATGGTCGACTACGTGATGCCGTCCGGCGTGCGCATCGCCGACGCCGACCGGGTCCGCCTGGGCGCGCACCTGGCCAGCGGCACCACCGTCATGCACGAGGGCTTCGTCAACTTCAACGCCGGCACGCTCGGCGCCTCCATGATCGAAGGCCGCATCTCGGCCGGCGTCGTGGTCGGCGACGGCTCCGACGTCGGCGGCGGCGCGTCCATCATGGGGACGCTGTCGGGCGGCGGCAAGCAGGTCATCTCGATCGGCGAACGCTGCCTGCTCGGCGCGAACGCCGGCATCGGCATCTCGCTGGGCGACGACTGCGTGGTGGAGGCCGGCCTCTACGTGACGGCGGGCACGAAGGTCGCGCTGCCCGGCGGCCGGGTGGTCAAGGCCGCCGAACTGTCGGGGTCGAACGGCATTCTGCTACGACGCAACTCGCAGTCCGGCGCGGTGGAGGCGGTGCCACGCGACGGCGCCACCGTCGAACTCAATGCCGCGCTGCATGCCAATTGATTTTCCGGCGCCCGCCCGCGCCTTCACGGCTCCGCCCGGGTCCAACCACCCACCGTAAACAGCTGAGGGCCCTCCAGGAAACCACCGCCGACCCGGCGTAACAAACCACCTTCCTTTACGGCTCCGCCCGGTTATGCCACCCGCCGCACATGGCTGGGCACCTTCCAGGAAACGGCCGCTGACCCTTCACCGGCCGCACGCCGTAACGAACCGCGCAGTGGGCCCACTCCGGGGTTTGGGTGACTGGGTGGGAAGCTACTCGCAGTTGCCCGATTCCTCCGGAGGAAAGGCGGGGACCGAACGACACCATGGTCCCCGCCCTGCTGCTGGGGCGGCACAACCCGCCGAACGTCAACGACGGCTGATATCTGAAGAAGCGGGCCCGCGGAACCGCAGCGTGAGCGTCGTATGGGAACGCGCTGGTGATGCAGCGGTGTCGGCGCCCGCCTGTTCCGTAGCGATCGTCATCAGCCGCCGAGATCATCCGGGTCGGGCGCTGTCCGCGAACCCAACTGCCTGGCGCGGAGCAGGGTGTCGGCGCAGTTCTCGACCGTGTCGGCGACGCTGGACGCGATGGCACCGCCGTCGGCGAGGTGCCTGCGAACCACGGCGTACGGCAGGTCCACCACGGCGATCACGAGGCGCTCGAGGTCTACTTCGAGCCGGCCGGCGAGGGCACGCAGCCCGGCACGCAACCGACGATCCTGTGAGAAGAGTCAGTGCGCGTGAGACACGGCGGATCCGATGGTGTGGACGCGCAGGGCGTTGGTGGAGCCGGGCGTGCCGGGAGGCGAGCCGGCCACGATGACCACCTTGTCGCCCTTCTCCAGCCGCCCCGACGACAGCAGCGAGGCTTCGACCTGCCGCACCATGTCGTCCGTGTGGTGCACGAACGGCACGTGGAACGTCTCCACCCCCCACGTCAGCGAGAGCTGCCCCCGCACGTGGGGCGCGGACGTGAACGCCAGCAGCGGGATCGGCGAGCGGTAGCGGGCCAGCCGCCGCGCCGTCTCGCCGGACATCGTGAACGCCACCAGCGCCTTGGCCCCGACGATGGCGCCGACCTCGGCCGCGGCCCTGGCGATGGCGCCGCCGGTCGTCTCCGGCATGCGATCCAGCGTGTGCGTGGCGTGCAGGGAGTGTTTCTCCGCGGCGCAGGCGATGCGGTCCATCGTGGAGACGGCCTCGATCGGGTAGTTGCCCACGGAGGTCTCGCCGGACAGCATGACCGCGTCGGCGCCGTCCATGACCGCGTAGGCCACATCGGAGGCCTCGGCCCGGGTGGGGCGCGGGGAGCTCATCATGGAGTCGAGCATCTGGGTGGCGACGATGACCGGGCGGGCCTTCTCGCGGCACAGCTCGATGATGCGGCGCTGCACGATCGGGACCTGCTCGAGCGGCAGCTCGACGCCGAGGTCGCCGCGGGCCACCATGATGCCGTCGAAGGCCTCGACGATGTCGGGGAGGCGGTCGACGGCCTGCGGCTTCTCGATCTTGGCGAGCAGCGGGAGGCGCACGGCCTCCTGCTCCATGATGTTGCGCACCACGTCGGCGTCGGACGGGCGGCGCACGAACGACAGGGCGATCATGTCGCACCCGGTGCGCAGCGCCCAGCGCAGGTCGGCTTCGTCCTTGTCGGTCAGCGCGGGGGCGCTGACGTTGACGCCGGGCAGGTTGAGGCCCTTGTTGTCGGAGATCATGCCGCCGATGACGACACGGGTGGCGATGCGGTCGCCGTCGACGCGGGTGGCCTCGAGCACGAGGCGGCCGTCGTCGACGAGGATGGTGTCGCCGGGGCGCACGTCGTTGGGCAGCCCCTTGTAGGTGGTGGAGACCTGCTCGCGGTCGCCCGGCACGTCTTCGGTGGTGATGGTGAAGACGTCGCCGAAGCCCAGCCTGACGGGACCTTCTTCGAACGTGCCGACACGGATCTTGGGGCCCTGCAGGTCGGCGAGCACGCCTACACCGCGGCCGAGGTCGGCCGCCACCTCCCTGACCCGGTCGTAGACCTCTCTGTGCAGGTCATGGTTGCCATGACTGAGGTTGAACCGTGCCACGTCCATGCCGGCGGCGATCAGCTCGTGCAGGCGTTCCTTGGACGAAGTGGCGGGGCCGAGAGTGCAGACGATTTTCGCGCGACGAGTCACGAGTCCTACCTTAATTGGTACAGACCACTTAACAGTCACTGACGACGGAGAACGTACCCTCCGAAGGCGAACAGAACGAGAACGGCGCCCCCAGGACGGGCCAAGTTCGGGTACGCCTCAGCGTGGTTCACGCCGGGTCATGGTTCGACGGTGGCGGCCTTCCAGGCGTCCACGATGCCGTGGCCGTAGAAGCCGTTGTCGGCCTTGTCACCTTCGCACTCGTGCGTCTCGGTCTTGTTGTAGATGGTGTAGACGTGGCGGCGGGGCGTCGGGCACGCCTTCTGCGCGGCGCTCTTGTAGAGCAGTTGCTCGGTGGTGTCCGGGTCCAGCTGGAGGCCGCCCTCGCCGGGCTTGCCGAAGCGGCTGATCAGGATCGCCGCGACGCCGGTGGCGTGCGGCGAGGCCATGGAGGTGCCCTCCAGATACTGGTAGTACGAGCAGCGGCCGTTCTTGCAGTCCTTGACCACGTCCGCGCCCCTGGGGTTGCCCGCGGCGTCGATGCGCCCTGTCGCGCGCAGCACGCGCTCGGGCGCGGCGGCCAGGATTCCCCGGTCGGCCCTGGCGCCCTCGCCGTCGAGGATGTCGCCTCCCGGCGCGGCCAGGTCGGTCTGCTCGACGCCGTAGTCGCTGTAGACCGCCTTGCGTCCCGTGGGGCCGACCGCGGAGACGGAGATGACGCCGTCAGACTCCGCGGGCACGTTGACGCAGGAGTTGTCGATCTTGCGTTCCTTCTCGTCTCCCTTCGGGTAGCCGGGGCTCTGGTCGTCGACCTTGGGACGGCCGAGGTCGATGCCGCCGTTGCCGAGGGCGGAGATGAGCGTGACGCCCTTCCTGCGGGCGTAGTCGAGGGCCCGCTGCATCCCGGTGATGACGGCCCGCTGTTCCAGCTGCTGCTTCCTGGTGTCGGCCGGGTTGTTCCTGCAGTTGAACAGCCAGGGGTCGACGTAGTAGCTCATGTTCACGACGTCCACGCCGATGTCGGCGGCGTGGGCGAGCGCGTCGAGGCTGGGCTTGAGGAAGAAGAAGCCGGAGTCCTGGCCGGCTCTGAGGTTGACGATCTGCACGCCGGGCGCGACCCCCGCGATGCCGATGCCGTTGATCGGGGAGGCGATGGTGCTGGCGACGTGGGTGCCGTGGCCGTCGTCGTCCACGTCGGCGGGGTCCTTGCAGCCTTCGGCCTCGCAGGGGCCGTCGAGCGTCTCGCCGTTCTCGTCCTTGGGCCGGTCGGTGACGAAGTTGCGGCTCAGCTCGCGGTTGAAGTTGGGGGCGATGTCGGGATGCTTGCCGTCGACGCCGGTGTCGATGACTCCGACCAGCACTTGCCTGCTGCCGGGAACCGTGGCGTTCGCGCGGTCCGCGCCGATCATCCGCATGTCCCACTGGCGGCCGGCGAGCGGCTCGGCCGCGCTCTTGGTGAACGACGACGCGTCGGGGAAGGCCGCGCGGGCCTCCTGGTGGACGCTCGGGCGCGCTGTGGCGTAGCCGATGCGCCGGTCGGACGACACGCCCACGACGGCCTGGTCGGCGCCCACGCCCTCGGTGAAGCCGCCGCCCGCACTCCTGGCCAGCAGGTAGCCGAGCCTGGCGTCCTCGCCGACCATGGTGCCGCCTGCCCGTTCGACAGCGTGCACGGCGTCGGCGTGCCGTCCTTGCGCGTAGAAAACGAGATAGTCGTTCTGGGGCGCGGCGGGTCTCTGGGGGGCCGGCGGCGCGCAGGCCGCGAGGGGGACCGTGGCGGCGAGCGCCATCATTCCAGAGGCGACTCGCCGCATGCTTCCCCCATCCGCCGACTGGCCGCTGAACCAGCATGTTCCCGACAGTCAATCAGCGATGCACCTTAGTAGTGAAATTTCAGTAGATGAGTGGCGAAGCTAGTCAATACGCTCAGCTCTTCCCACGTACACCCGCCGCGCGGGCCGGCGCCGAGCGTGGGGCCGGCCCGGGACCGCGCCGGCCCGGCGGCCGGACCTCGCGACAGCAGCGCCCACAGGTGCGGTGCGGGGCCGCCTCGTGAGCGGCCCCGCACCGTGAACGTCAGACCAGCGGCCGCGCGGTCGGCAGGATCGGGTACGGCAGCGCCGTCTCCCCCGACAGGTACCGGTCCACGCCCGAGGCCGCGGCCCGGCCCTCCGCGATGGCCCAGACGATGAGCGACTGCCCGCGCCCCATGTCGCCGGCCACGAAGACGCCGTCCACCTTGGACATGTACGTCTTGTCGCGCGAGACGTTGCCCCGCGCGTCGTAGAAGCCGTCACCGGCGACGGCGGCGAGGTCCTGCAGCAGGGCGCCCTTCTCCGGGCCGAGGAAGCCCATCGACAGGGTGACCAGCTCGGCCGGGATCTCCCGCTCGGTGCCGGGGATCGGCTTGAACCCGTTCTGCGGCCCTTCGACCTCGACCAGCCGCAGCCCTCGCACGTTGCCGTCGTCGTCGCCGACGAACTCGGTGGTGGAGACGGCGTAGACCCGCGCTCCCTGCCCGTCGGCGAGCTCCTCGTGGGCGCTCTCCATCTTGAACAGCATGGGGTACGTCGGCCACGGCTGGTGGTCCGGCCTGGTCGCCGGCGGCTGCGGCATGATCTCGAGCTGGGTGACGGACCTGGCGCCCTGCCTGATCGCCGTGCCGATGCAGTCGGCGCCGGTGTCGCCGCCGCCGATCACCACCACGTACCTGCCCTCGGCCGAGAGGGGCGAGCGGTCGAGGTCGCCCTCCTGGACCTTGTTGGACAGCGGCAGATATTCCATGGCCTGGTAGACGCCCTTGAGCTCGCGTCCGGGCACCGGCAGATCACGCCACTGGGTGGCGCCGCCTGACAACACCACGGCGTCGAACTGCTCGCGCAGCTCGGCGGCGGTGACGTCGACACCGACGTTGACGCCGGTGCGGAACTCGGTGCCTTCGGCCCGCATCTGGTCGAGGCGGCGGTTGATGTGCCGCTTCTCCATCTTGAACTCGGGGATGCCGTAGCGCAGCAGGCCGCCGATCCTGTCGGCCCGCTCGAACACCACCACGTCGTGCCCGGCTCTGGTCAGCTGCTGGGCGGCGGCCAGGCCGGCGGGCCCCGAGCCGACGACCGCGACCTTCTTGCCGGTCCTGACCGCCGGAGGCTGCGGAGTCACCCAGCCCTCGGCGAACGCCCGGTCGATGATCTCGACCTCGACCCGCTTGATCGCCACCGGGTCGGCGTTGATGCCGAGCACGCACGCCGCCTCGCACGGAGCCGGGCAGAGCCTGCCGGTGAACTCCGGGAAGTTGTTCGTGGCGTGCAGCCGTTCGACCGCCTCGCGCCAGTCGGTGCGGTGGACGAGGTCGTTCCACTCGGGGATGAGGTTGCCGAGCGGGCAGCCGTTGTGGCAGAACGGGATGCCGCAGTCCATGCACCGTGCCGCCTGCTTGGTCAGCTTGTCCTGCGGGAAGTCCTGGTAGACCTCACGCCAGTCGCTGATGCGGACGTCGACGGGGCGGCGCGCCGGTAGCTCCCGGTCGTGCGTGAGAAAACCCTTCGGATCAGCCATTCTACGCCTCCCTCAGCCCTGAACCGCGGCGGCCATGACCGCCTCGTCGATGTCCCTGCCTTCGATGCGGGCGGCCTCGGCGGCCTCCAGCACCCTCTTGTAGTCGGTCGGCATGACCTTGCCGAACCTGCCGAGCGCGACGTCCCAGTCGGCGAGCAGCTGCTTGGCGACCGGCGAGCCGGTCTCCGCGAAGTGCTTCTCGACGGCCTCCGTGAGGAAGTCGGTGTCCTGCTGGGTGAGCGCCTCGATGGCGACCATCTCGCGGTTGACCCGCTCGGGCTTGAGATCCAGCAGGTACGCGATGCCTCCCGACATGCCGGCCGCGAAGTTGCGCCCGGTCGGGCCGAGCACCACGACCTTGCCGCCGGTCATGTACTCGCAGCCGTGGTCGCCCACGCCCTCGACGACCGCCGTCGCGCCGGAGTTGCGCACGCAGAACCGTTCGCCGACGACGCCGCGGACGAACACCTCGCCGGACGTGGCGCCGTACAGGGCGACGTTGCCGGCGATGATGTGGCCGTCGAGCGGCGCCTCCTCGTGCGGCCGGACCGTGATCCGCCCACCGGACAGGCCCTTGCCGAGATAGTCGTTCGCGTCGCCGGTCAGCCTCAGCGTGATCCCGCGCGGCACGAACGCGCCGAACGAGTTGCCCGCCGAGCCGTTGAACGAGATGTCGATGGTGTTGTCGGGCAGGCCCTTGCCGCCGTGCCGCTTGGTCACCTGGTAGCCGAGCATGGTGCCGACCGTGCGGTTGACGTTGCGGATGGGCAGCTCCAGCGTCACCGGCGTGCCGTTGGCGAGCGCGCCCTCGGCCAACTGGATCAGCGTGTTGTCGAGGGCGTGCCGGAGCCCGTGGTCCTGCTCGACGACGCGGCGCAGCGCGGTGCCCGCGGGCAGCTCCGGCCGGTGCAGGATCGGCGACAGGTCGAGGCCGCCGGCCTTCCAGTGGTCCTCGGCCGCCGTCATGTCGAGCATCTCGACGTGCCCGATGGCCTCGTCGAGCGAACGGAAGCCCAGCTCGGCCAGATATTCGCGGATCTCCTCGGCGATGAACTCGAAGAAGTTGACCACGAACTCGGGCTTGCCGCTGAAGCGCTTACGCAGCTCCGGATTCTGCGTGGCGACGCCCACGGGGCAGGTGTCGAGGTGGCAGACCCGCATCATCACGCAGCCGGAGACGACGAGGGGCGCGGTGGCGAAGCCGTACTCCTCGGCGCCGAGCAGCGCGGCGATGACGACGTCACGCCCGGTCTTGAGCTGGCCGTCGACCTGGACGACGATGCGGTCGCGCAGGTCGTTGAGCAGCAGCGTCTGCTGAGTCTCGGCCAGGCCGAGCTCCCACGGTGCCCCCGCGTGCTTGAGCGAGGTCAGCGGCGAGGCGCCGGTGCCGCCGTCGTGCCCCGAGATGAGCACCACGTCGGCGTGCGCCTTCGACACGCCCGCGGCGACCGTGCCGACGCCGACCTCGGCGACCAGCTTCACGTGCACCCTGGACTCCGGGTTGGAGTTCTTCAGGTCGTGGATGAGCTGGGCGAGGTCCTCGATCGAGTAGATGTCGTGGTGCGGCGGCGGCGAGATGAGGCCGACACCCGGCGTGGAGTGCCGGGTCTTGGCGATCCACGGATAGACCTTGTGGCCGGGCAGTTGCCCGCCCTCGCCGGGCTTGGCACCCTGCGCCATCTTGATCTGCAGGTCGGCCGCGTTGACCAGGTATTCGCTGGTGACGCCGAACCGCCCGGAGGCCACCTGCTTGATGGCGCTGCGGCGCGCGGGATCGTACAGGCGCTCGGGGTCCTCCCCGCCCTCGCCGGTGTTGGACTTGCCGCCGAGCCGGTTCATCGCGATGGCGAGCGTCTCGTGCGCCTCCATCGAGATCGAGCCGTACGACATCGCGCCCGTGGAGAAGCGCTTGACGATCTCCGAGGCGGGCTCGACCTCGTCGAGCGGGATCGGGTCGCCCTTGCGCAGCTTGAACAGGCCGCGCAGGGTCATCAGCCGCTCCGCCTGGGAGTCGACGAGGTTCGTGTACTCCTTGAAGATCTCGTAGCGGCGGGTCCTGGTGGCGTGCTGCAGCTTGAAGACGGTCTCGGGGTTGAACAGGTGCGGCTCGCCCTCGCGCCGCCACTGGTATTCGCCGCCGACCTGCAGCTTGCGGTGGGCGTTCGGCACCCGCGGGTAGGTGTGGCGGTGCCGCAGCTCGATCTCCTTGGCCAGGACGTCGAAGCCGACGCCGCCCAGGCGGGAGGTGGTGCCGGTGAAGCAGGAGTCGATGACCTCCTGGCTCAGGCCGAGCGCCTCGAAGATCTGGGCGCCGGTGTAGGAGGCCACCGTGGACACGCCCATCTTGGACATGACCTTGATGACGCCCTTGCCGTAGGCCTTGATGAGGTTGCGTACGGCCTTGCGCTTGTCGAGCTGCAGCGCGCCCGAGTCGACGAGGTCCTCGACGGTCTCGACGGCGAGGTAGGGGTTGACCGCGCCGGCGCCGTAGCCGATGAGCAGCGCCATGTGGTGGCACTCGCGGGCCTCGCCGGTCTCGATGACGAGCCCGATCTTGGTGCGGGTCTTCTCCTGGATCAGGTGGTGGTGCACCGCACCGGTCAGCAGCAGCGCCGGGATCGGCGCCAGCGTCTCGGACGAGCCCCGGTCGGACAGGACGATGACCCGCGCCCCGCCGGCGATCGCCCTGGACGCCTGTGCCTTGATCTCCTCCAGGCGCCGCAGCAGCGCCTGGCCGCCGCCGGCCACGTCGTAGAGGCCGCTGATGACGTACGGGTGGAAGCCGGGCAGGTCACCCTCGTCGTTGATGTGGATGATCTTGGCCAGCTCTTCGTTGTCGAGCACCGGGTACGGCAGCACGAGCTGGCGGCACGAGCTGGGGCCGGGGTCGAGCAGGTTTCCCTCAGGCCCGAGCGTGCTGGCCAGCGACGTGACCAGCTCTTCACGGATGGCGTCCAGCGGCGGGTTCGTGACCTGCGCGAACAGCTGCGTGAAGTAGTCGTACAGCAGGCGCGGCTTCTCGCTCAGCACGGCGACGGGCGTGTCGGTGCCCATGGAGCCGATCGGCTCGGCACCGGCCCTGGCCATCGGCGACAGGATGACGCGCAGCTCTTCCTCGGTGTAGCCGAAGGTCTGCTGCCGCCGGACCAGCGCCTCGTGCGTCGGGACCTCGCGCTGTCGCGCGGGCAGCTCCTCGAAGCGGACCAGCCCCGCGTGGAGCCAGTCGGCGTACGGCAGCTCGGCCGCGAGCTCGGCCTTGACCTCGTCGTCCTCGATGATCTTGCCGCGGGCGGTGTCGATGAGGAACATGCGGCCCGGTTGCAGGCGGCCCTTCCTGACGACGTCGCCGGGCTTGAAGTCGAGCACGCCGGCTTCGGAGGCCAGCACGACCAGGCCGTCCGCCGTCACCCAGAAGCGGCCGGGGCGCAGGCCGTTGCGGTCGAGCACCGCGCCGGCCAGGGTGCCGTCGGTGAACGTGATCGAGGCGGGGCCGTCCCAGGCCTCCATCATCGTGGAGTGGAACTCGTAGAAGGCCCGCCGCGCGGGGTCCATCTCGGTGTGGCTCTCCCACGCCTCGGGGATCATCATGAGCACGGCGTGGGGCAGGCTCCTGCCGCCGATGTGCAGCAGCTCCAGGGCCTCGTCGAAGCTGGCGGTGTCGCTGCCATCCGGGTCACAGATGGGGAAAAGTCGCGAAATATCGCCAGGAATGTGGGCGGACTTCAGCATCGCCTCGCGCGCCCGCATCCAGTTGCGGTTGCCCTTGACCGTGTTGATCTCGCCGTTGTGCGCGACGTAGCGGTAGGGGTGGGCCAGCGGCCAGCTCGGGAACGTGTTGGTGGAGAACCGCGAGTGCACCAGCGCGATCGCGGTCGCGTAACGTTCGTCGCTCAGGTCGGGGAAGAACGGCTCGACCTGGTCAGGCGTGAGCATGCCCTTGTACACGATCGTCCTGGCCGACAGCGAGGGGAAGTAGACGTCGACCTCGTGCTCGGCCCGCTTGCGCAGGCAGAACGCGAGCCGGTCCAGCTCCAGCCCCTCCAGCCCGCCGGATCCCGACACGAACAGCTGGGCGAAGTGCGGCATGACGGCCCGGGCGCTCGGCCCGGGAAGCGCACGGTCGACGGGCAGCTCCCGCCAGCCGAGCACGGTGAGACCCTCCTCACCCGCGATCTCCTCGATCAGGCCGACGGCGATACGCCTGGCCTCCTCGTCGATCGGCAGGAAGGCGATGCCGGTCGCGTAGGCGCCGGCGGCGGGCAGCGCGAACGGCACTGTCGCGCGGTAGAACTCATCGGGGATCTGCGTCAGGATCCCGGCTCCGTCGCCGGTGTCCGGCTCGCTACCCTTGGCCCCCCGGTGATCAAGGTTGCACAACGCCGTCAGCGCCTTGGCCACGATGCCGTGACCACGGCGTCCCGCGACGTCGGCGACCATGGCGACACCGCAGGCATCGTGCTCGTTGGCGGGGTGGTAGAGGCCCTGAGGCTCGGGGAACCCGAGGTGGGCAGCAGGCATTGAATCCCTCCCGTCGTCATCGTCTGTCTCGAACTGCTCTACAGGCGGGGACGACGTTGGCCCTGCTGCATATCGTGGGTAGAGGTTACAACACGATGCCGGAATGGTGCCCACCACGTCCGCAATGCGAACATTTGGGCTGGTCCAGCATCCGAACTCTCTATCCCAAACTCTGGGCGAGGCCGGTGTCATTCCCGGTTCTGCCCACCTGTATGCGGCAGGACTGGCGATTTCTCTGCCGGCCTGGCCCGGCGGGCGGCTCGCCGGGCGCGCTTCTCCGGCGTGCCTGCCCCAGCCCTTACCCTCGATATGGTCGTGACCATGGACCGTGACGGGGTGGAGCGTCTGCTCCAGGAGGCAGGGGCTGACAGCAGGCGGCTGAGGCACGCGCTGACACTCCTGTGCGAGGGCCGGTGGTGGAAGCTCGCCGACCTGGTTCGCGCAAGCGCCACATCGAGGCGCACCATCGAGGCGCTGCTGCGCGAGCTGCCGCTGGAGCGCTCCGGCGACACCTTCCGCGTGCCGCTCGCCCATACCCACGCCTTCCAGGACCTCTTCGCCGTGGCGCCGCCCCCGGAAGACCCCGTCGCCCACCTGCTCCCCCACTACTCCGGGGTGCTCGACCGCCTGAGCGCCCTCGTCGCCGGCGCCCCGCGCGCCCGCCACGTCCTCGACCACGTCGCCGCCACGCCCGAGACCGTGCTGCGGCGGGCGCTGCTGCTCGGCGCGCGGTTCTGGCTGCCTGGTGCGCGCCTGCTCTGCGTGGGCGACCACGACCTGACCTCGCTGGCCGTCAAGCTCGTCCGCCCGGAGACCGAGGTCACGGTGGCCGACATCGACGAGCGCGTCCTGGCCTACATCGACGAGCAGCGGCTCGGGGTCCGCACCCGCTGGGCCGACCTGCGGCTCGGCCTGCCGGCCTCGGCCAGGACTCACGACCTGGCACTCACCGACCCCCCGTACACACCGGAGGGGGTCGGCCTGTTCGTGGCGCGCGCCGTCGAGGGGCTGAAGGACGACGGGCGGGTGGTGCTGGCGTACGGCGCCGGGGAGCGTATGCCCATGCTGGCGTTCAAGGTCCAGCAGGCCCTGGCGGACCTCAACCTCGCCTACGAAGCCATCTATCCCGACTTCAACCGCTATTACGGCGCGGAAGCCATCGGTTCGGCCGCCGACCTGTACATCCTCCGGCCCACCACGAAGACCCGCCCGGCCGTGACATCCCGCCTGAGCCGCCAGAGCACCGCCATCTACACTCAGGGCCCACAAGCCATAGAAAACGCTCAGAAGGGCATTTCAGCCTCAGAGAGGGGCATTTCAGACTTCGAGCCCGACCTGCTGGTGGGCGAGTGGCCCAAGGACCTCACCCAGCCCCGGGTCAAGCTGCCGACCTGGCTGGCCAAACCGTACGCCGCCACCCCCGGCCGCGTGGCCGTCGCCCTGCCACCGGGCATGGAGGCCGCGCTCCCCCGCCTGCTCCTGGCGACGCGCGCCTCCCGCGTACGCGTTCTGGGAGCCGCCCTGCCGCCCCTGCCCGACGTGCTGCCCGACGTGCTGTCCGCCGTCTACACGACCAGCGCCGACGAGGAGGAACTCGACGCCGTACGCCTCCCGGAGCCCGGCGACCCGGCGGCCCGCGTGCTGCGCAGGATTCTCGACAACGGCCACGCCAAGCTGGCCAACACGTGGCGCGAAGCCCTCATCGCGGCGGCCCGCGACCAGGGCACCACCCTCACCAAGAACGACGCCAGAGCCCTCATCCGCGAGGCGGCCCCCTGGTCGGACGACCTGACCGTGTTGGAGGCGCCGCTGCACCGCCTGTCCGCCCTGCCGGACGCGGTCACTGCGACCGTCACCTCCCTGACCGGCACCACCCCCTGACCTGCACCGGCACACCCCATCGCACTTCGCACTCCGTCGAACCGCACCGGCCGACCGCCCGGCGCGAGCCTCAGGTGGCGGCGACGACGCGGTCCTGGACGACACGGCCCAGGCCGTCGAGGGCCACCAGCGCCGCAATCAGTTCCTGCGCGGGCGCGGAACCGCCTACCCAGCTCACCGTTACGTAGTGGCCCATGGCACGGGCCTGCGCACGACTGCCGGCGGCCTGGAAGGGGATGCCCTGGCGTACGAACCCGTCCGCGCCGAGGGCCGAGACCAGCGCGTCGGCGGCGCGCCCGTCGGCCATGTTGAAGATGACGAACTGGCCCGCGGTCGAGTCCCCTTTGTAGACGGCCTGGAGTGCCTGCGTGCAGCCGGAGGCCGAGGCGCCCCACAGGACGTCGTCGCAGTCGGTGAACTGCTGGGTGCTCTCCAACCGCATGTCGCCCACGGTCTTGACCGAGGAGGTGAAGACCTCCTGCGGGGTGAGCGGGGTGGCGTCGTTCTTGCGGTCGTCGATGGCCGCGTAGAAGGCGGAGGTGGGCTCGGCGTGGAAGGTGGACGGGCGGGGTGCGTCGCGGCGCAACCACCACCAGCCGGCCGCGGCGATGACCACCACGCCCACGATCGCGACGGAGATGACGAGACGACGTGACATCAGGCCGGCGGCCCCGTCAGCGAGACGACCCTGCGGTAGACGGGCTTCTCCGCGCCGCGCAGCGCCAGGGTCAGGGAGACGAAGTCGTCCTTGGCGGTCGGCTCGGCGCCGTCGGTCCTGCCGAGCCAGACAAGACCGACATAGTGGCCCAGCGCGTAACCGCCGGCCTCGGAATAGCCCCCCTCGGGAAAGGACGCCTTGGAGGAGGGCAGGGGGATCGTCCACCCGCCCCGGTAGTCCGTCTTCAACGATTCCACCAGGGCGGCGGCCGACTCGCCGTCCTTCAGGTTGAGCAGGGTGTACTGGCCGACGTAACGCCCGTCGGAGCTGGCGTACAGGCCGCGGGCCGCCTGGCTGCATCCGCCGTCGGAGACCCGCTCCACGACGCTCTGCCCCCACAGGGCCGCCGAACAGTCGGAATCGAGTTGCTTGGCGACCAGCTTGAGCCTGAGCTTCTTGGTGACCGTGAGCTGCTTCTCGCCGAACACTTCCTTCTTCGTCAGCGCACGTTTGTCCTTCGTCCTGTCGGTCAGCGGCGCGAACAGTTTGGGCGAGTTCCAGCCGTGGAAAATCCGCGGCAACGTCGAGCCGGGCACGATCACGGCGGCGCTGGTTCTCTGCTGCGGCGTGTACTCGCCAAGGGACCCCACGACGGACACCAGCCCGGTGCCACCCGCCAGCACACCCACGACCACGGCGATGATCACGAGCAACCGCTGCTGATCCGGGCGCAGGCCCCAGGCGGTGAGCACCGGGAACTGCCAGTCGGACGAAGGAGTACGCCGCCGCTTGCGCGAGGGCGTGCCCGCCTCCCGGCCACCGGGCGCGCCTTCACCCGAACCGCCGTCCTCCTGCAACGGCCACCCGGCGCCTCCCCGGAGCTTGACCCTGCCTCCGGACCGCTCGGCACGGCCGGCGGCCCGCCTGCCAACGTCCTCACCACCACCGGCCCAACTGCCACCCCGCCGACCCTCAGACCGGCCAACGTCCTCACCACCGGACCGGCCGGCGCCCCGCCGGCCCTGTGACCGGCCGATGTCCCCGTCTCTGCCGGGCCCGTGGGCGTGGCCGTCGTCGCGGAACCAGCCGGCGCCTCCCGATCCGGGCTGCCCGGTGCTGTCAGGGAAGCCCCCTGCCGCCGCGTCTCCCGCGGCGAACGGCCCGGTGTTGGTACCGGCTCCGAGCGGCCCGGCTCCCGGATCGCCGGCTGGTGGGTCGGCGGCAGCCCGGCGGGCCGATCTGCGTCCTCCGCGCGTGCGAGCCGGCCGGCCGCCGTCGCCCTCGCCGCTCGCCGCAGCGGGCCAGCCGCCGCCGGATTGGCCCGAGGGCCGGTCACCACCGTCCGCTGACCGGCCACGGGAGCTCGTAAGGTCCGGGTCGGGCGCGGCCTGCTGCCTGCGGCCACGCGCCCGCCCCCTCCGGCCGCCACGGGAACCCGGTGACCGGTCCGCACCGTCCGTGGGGACGCCCTCGGTTCCGGAAAGCGACCCGCCGCCATGAGCGCCCGCGGGCCACTCCCCACTACGCCCACCAGTGGCACGACCACCACCGTCCAGCGCATCCGAGGCCGGCCACCCATCCGCAACCGGCCACTCCCCGCTGCGCCCACCGGCGCCCTGGGGGTCGGTTGCGGGCCTGGGGCGCTTCGAGGGGTTGCCGGAGCCGGGTGTGGCTCTTCTCCTGGCCATCACAGCGCCGCCGCTCCGATCAGGCTGCCCAGCGCGAACGTGACCGCGGCGGCCACCGCGCCCACCACGAGCTGCCGCAAACCGGAATACCACCAGGTGCGGGCGGTCACCGTGGAGACCAGCGCGCCCGCGCCGAACAGCGCCACGCAGGAGAGCACCGCCGACACCGTCAGGCTCGAAACCCCGAGGAGGTACGGCAGCAACGGCAGCACCGCACCCACGCCGAACGACAGGAACGACGACACCGCGGCCAGGGACGGCGACGGCAGCTCGCCCGGGGCCACGCCGAGCTCGTTGCGGGTGTGCACCTCCAGCGCCTGGTCGGGGTTGCGTGAGATCTGCCGGGACACCTCGGCCGCGAGCTCCGGGGACACGCCCCGGTCGACGAACGTCTGCGCCAGCTCGGCTTGTTCGTCGTCGGGGTGGCGGGCGAGCTCGCGGCGTTCGACGGCGATCTCGGCCTGGGCCAGCTCACGCTGGCTCGCCACCGAGACGTATTCGCCGCCCGCCATGGACAGCGCGCCCGCGGCCAGACCGGCGACGCCGGCAAGGGAGATGACCTTGGTGTCGGCGGTGCCACCCGCGACACCCGCGATCAGCGCGAAGTTCGACACCAGACCGTCCATCGCGCCGAACACCGAGGGCCGCAACCAGCCTCCGGTGACGTCGCGGTGCTGGTGGTGAGCCTCCGCGCGACCGCTCATCGCGACTTCTTCCCCTTCGTCACGGCATCACCGTCAGGGACCTCCTCCGGCTCGCCGGGCGCCGGGTCGTCGTCCTGCCGCCCGCGATCGGCCCCGCCACCGTCGGCCCCGCCACCGTCGGCCCCGCCGCCGTCGGGCGCGTCGGGCGAGCCGGGATCGGCCTGACCGGACACGTGCGCCGGGTCCGGGAGCTCGGACAAGGGCACGACGAACTCTTCGTCGTCCTTCTTCCGCCTCACCCAGAGGTAGACCAGCGCGCCCACGAACAGCAGGATCGACGTCCACTGGTTGATCCGCAGCCCCAGGAAGGTCACAGCGTGATCGACCCCGCCGACCGGGTCGATGCGCAGGCCCTCGATCCAGAACCTGCCGAGCGTGTAGCCGGCGACGTAGAGGGCGAACAGCCGCCCGTGGTGCAGCCTGAACCGCGCCCCTGCGAACAGCAGCACGAAGCCCAGCGCGATGTCCCACACCGACTCGTACAGGAACGTCGGGTGGTAGAGAACGCCGGGCTCTCCCCCGTGGGCGACGTCGATCTCCAGCCCCCACGGCAGCGTGGTCGGCCCGCCGTACAGCTCCTGGTTGAACCAGTTGCCCCAGCGGCCGATGCCCTGGGCGAAGGCGATGCCGGGGGCGACCGTGTCGGCGACGGCGCCCAGGGAGATGCCGCGCTTGCGCACCCACCACCAGACGCCGACGCCGCCGAGCGCGACCGCGCCCCAGATGCCGAGACCGCCCTCCCAGATGAACAGCGCCTGGATGGGCTCCTTGATCGCGCGGCTGCCGAAATAGGTCTGCCAGTCGGTGATGACGTGGTAGAGGCGTCCGCCGATCAGGCCGAAGATGACCGCGGGGACCGCGAGGTCGATGATCGTCCCCTTCTCGCCGCCACGAGCGCGCCAGCGCCGCTCGCTCAGCCAGACAGCGACGATGACGCCGAGCACAATGCAGAGCGCATAAGCCCGGATAGGGATGATTCCGAGATACCAGACCCCTTGGGAAGGGCTGGGAATCGAGGCAAGGGGCATGTCAGGTGAGGGTAGCGGAAGTGCGGCTACTTGGCCGCCTTCGTAATCTCTTCGCGCAACTCTTGTGGGCTGAAGAGTACCCCGTTGTCTATTTCTATGCCGTTCAGTTTCACGGTCGGCGTATGGTCGAGCTTCTGTTCGTCACTGACCTTCTTGCTGTACGACAGCTGCGTCTGGGCGTGCTTGCCCGAGGTGACGCACTGCTCGAACTCCGGCGACGTGATCCCGGCGTCCTTGCCCCACTGCACGAGCTGCTCGGGCTGGAAACCCGGCTCGGTCTCCGGCGGCTGGTTCTCGAAGAGCAGGTCGTGGAAGGCCATCCACTGCTTGCCGTCGGCCACACACCGGGAGGCGCTGCCCGCGCGTACGGAGTTGGACTTCGTCGGCTCCTGGGAGAAGATCGTGATGGGGTGGTAGACCACCTTCGCCAGACCCTCGGCGGCGAGGTTCTTGAAGGTCTGGCCGCTGACCCGCTCGAGCTCCTTACAGGCGGGGCACTGGAAGTCCTCATAGATGTCGACCACGGGCCCCGTGACGCCCTGCTTGGCCATCACGGCGGCGCCGTCGGACTGTACCGTGATGGGGGCGAGCGCGCCGGAGGCCTCCTCCGAGCGCGAGTTGCTGGCCGCGTACCACCAGCCCGCTCCGACCGCGGCCACCGCGACCGCCCCCGCGGCGACGTAGGTCACGATCTTCCTTCGCCGCTCCTGAGCGCGAGCGGCGGCCTGCTGTTCCTTGATCTTGTCACGCGCTGACTTCGACATGGCCTTCGTCCGCTGCCCCTTGCTCATCCTTCGTCCTCCACATCACGAGTATCGCCTCCCAGACCGAGTGCTCCGTCGAGAGCCAGGCGGCCCGGCGGGAACCGCGTGATCCAGGCGCCGAGTAGCACGAGGCCGAAGTCACGCAGGATGTCGAGCAGGTAGGTGGGCTCCTGCCCTTGTGCCAGCTGGCCGCCGCCGCCGAAGCAGCCGCAGTCGATCCGCAGGCCGTTCGCCCAGGCCCAGGCGATGCCGAAGACGAACGCGAACATGAGCAGCCCCGCGACCACCGCGGCCACCCTGGTCAGCAGACCGACGACCAGCAGCACGCCGACCACGATCTCCAGCATCGGCAGGGCGTAGCCCACCGGGACGGCGACCGACTCGGGCAGCAACTGGTAAGCCTTGACCGCCACCACGGAGTCCGTCGGATTGCCGATCTTGAGCGCGCCCGCCACGATCAGCACCCCGCCCAGGACCAGCCGGGCGACGACCGTCACCCAGGGTATCGCTGACGTAGCTCGATGTGACGGTTGTGACGCGGCCACGGGTCATCTCCTCTTTCTCTGTGCCGAGATGGGCACAGTACCGGCTTCCCATCCGATCACGTTCACGATAAGCGTCTGCTAAGCCGCTCCCCCTTCCGGCTCCCCCGAGTTGCAATTTTTACTTGTATGAGTTAAAAATTACTCATGCAGGTAAAGCGAGAGGACTCGGTGACGAGCACCGCGCGTCGGGCACAGATCGTCGACGCGGCCATCGCGACGATCGCCGAGATCGGCTACCGCCAGGCGTCCTACTCCAAGATCGCCGAGCGGGCCGGGCTCAGCAGCACGCGGCTGATCTCCTACCACTTCGACAGCAAGGACGAGCTGATCAGCAAGGCGATCAGGACGATCTACACCGACCTGGCGGCGTTCATGACCGCCAGGGTGAGCGCCGCGACCACGCCGCGCGCCGCGCTCGACACCTACATCCGCTCGCTGGTGGAGCACATCGCGGGCCACCGCGCCGAGATGCGCGCCGCCACGGAGATCTTCCTCAACTTCAAGCCCGAGGGCGGCTCCGCGGCGCAGGACGCGGCCACGGACCTGGCGGTGCTGGGTCACGTCGAGCACCTCCTCGTCAAGGGCCAGGAAAGCGGCGAGTTCGGCCCGTTCAACACCCGCGTGATGGCGATGGCGATCCAGCGGGCGCTCGACGGGCTGCCCTTCCTGCTGGAGGCCGTACCGGACGCCGACCTTGGGGAATATGGCGACGAACTGGCATGGATCTTCGCCAGGGCCACGCGGCCATGAGCGCCAGGAACAGAGGGCTGCTCACCCTGGCGGTGGACGTGGGCGTGCCCATCGGCCTGTACTACCTCCTGCGCGCCGCCGACGTCGGCGCCTACGCCGCGTTGCTGATCTGCTCTTTCGTCCCCGGCCTCAGCGTCGTCTCCGATCTCGTACGCCGCCGCAGGCCCGACAGGATCGGCGTGTTCATGACGACCATGATGCTCACCGGCGCCGCGGTCGCCTCGCTGATCCACGACCCCAGGCTCCTGCTGGCCAAGGACGGCTGGTTCATGGCCGCCGGAGGCCTGTGGTTCCTGGTCAGCGTGCGCGGCGACAGGCCGCTGGCCTTCTTGTTCACCAGGCTCATGATCGAAGGGCGGCTCGGGCCCCGCGAGTCGTGGGACGTGTTGTGGGATCGGCTGCCCCGCTTCCGCAGGATCTGGCGGGTGGCGACCGTCATCTACGGCGTCGGACTGATCATCGACGCCCTCGTTCGGGTCGTCATGGCCCATACCCTGCCGATCGACGTCGTCCCCGGCCTCAGCGCCGTGCAGTATGCCGTGTGGCTGGTGCTGATGCAGGTAGCGCTCAACCTGTATCTCGTGCCCAGCGGCGTCTACAACCCTCATTCCAGGCTCTACGCCGACCTTCGCCACGCAGGGTGAAGCGCGGCCGTCGTCAGCGGCGCACGCCTTTGGCCATGTCTTTCGCGAGGACGGCGATCGAGTCACGGCCCGCGGCCTCGTCGGGTGCGTCGAGCATGCGGCGGATGAACGCCGATCCCACGATGACGCCGTCGGCGTAGGCCGCCACCTCGGCCGCCTGGCCTCCGGTGCCCACCCCGAGACCCACGCACACCGGCAGGTCCGTGTGGGCGCGAGTGCGCTGCACCAGACCCTCGGCGGCGGCGTTGACGCTCTCCCTGGCACCCGTGACGCCCATCAGCGAAGCCGCGTAGACGAAGCCCGTGCAGCAGTCGACCACGGCCTTGATGCGCTGGTCCGTCGAACTGGGCGCCACCAGGAACACGGTGTCGATGCCGGCGCCCGCCGAGGCCACCCGCCACGGCTCCGACTCCTCGGGCGTCAGGTCGGGCGTGATCGTGCCCGCGCCGCCCGCGTTGGCCAGATCGCGGGCGAAGCGCTCTGCGCCGTATTTGTCGATGGGGTTCCAGTACGTCATGACGAGCGTGGCGGCCCCGGTGGCGGCGACCCCCTCGACCGTGCGCATCACGTCGGCGATGCGCGTGCCGTTGACCAGCGACCGGTGCACGGCGTCCTGGATGGTGGGGCCGTCCATGAGCGGGTCGGAGTAGGGCAGGCCGATCTCGATGACGTCGCAGCCGGCCTCGACCAAAGTCGTGGCGGCGGCGACGGCGCCGTCCTTGGACGGGAACCCCGCGGGCAGGTAGCCGACGAGCGCGGCCCGGTTGTCCGCCTTCGCCTTGGCGAAAACCGTCTGAAGAGTCGTCATGTCTGTCCGTTTCGAAAGTCGAGTCTCACCATGATGCCCTGCCACGCGCCCGCCCAGAATCCTCCGCGCCGCTGAAGGCCCGGGGTGTCGCGGGAGACCGCGCGGTGAGCGGCCCGGCGCAGGCCGTCGGCGGATCCGCGTGGCCCCGGCTCCTCAGCGGTCTCGATGGCCTCCGGATGCCCCGAGCTGCGAGGCGTCCGAAGGCTCGGAATCGCGAGGCCTCGCGAGGTTCAGAGGTTGAAGTATTTCATCGCCGTGCCCATGTCCTTGTCGCCGCGGCCGGAGAGGTTGACCAGGATGGTCGCCTCGGGGCCGAGCTCGCGGCCGAGCACCAGCGCGCCCGCCAGGGCGTGGGAGGACTCGATGGCGGGGATGATGCCCTCGGTCCTGGCCAGCAGCGAGAAGGCGGCCATCGCCTCGTCGTCGGTGACGCCGTGGTAGACGGCGCGGCCGGAGTCCTTGAGCCAGGCGTGCTCGGGGCCGACGCCAGGGTAGTCGAGCCCGGCGGAGATCGAGTGGGACTCGATGGTCTGGCCCTCGTCGTCCTGCAGGACGTAGGTGCGCGAGCCGTGCAGCACGCCGACCGAGCCCGAGGTGAGGGTGAGCGCGTGCTCGCCGCTCTCCAGGCCGCGCCCGGCGGCTTCGTAGCCGTGCAGCTGCACGCCCTCGTCGCCGATGAACGCGTGGAAGGCGCCGATCGCGTTGCTGCCGCCGCCGACCGCGGCGCACACCGCGTCGGGCAGCCGGCCGGTCAGCTCGAGCATCTGGCGGCGGGCCTCGACGCCGATGATGCGGGCGAAGTCGCGCACGATCTCGGGGAACGGGTGCGGGCCCGCGACGGTGCCGAAGAGGTAGTGGGTGGTGTCGACGTTGGTCACCCAGTCGCGGAACGCCTCGTTGATGGCGTCCTTCAGCGTCTGCGAGCCGTTGGTGACCGGCACCACGGTCGCGCCGAGCAGCTTCATCCTGGCGACGTTGAGTGCCTGGCGCTCGCAGTCGACCGCGCCCATGTAGATGACGCACTCCAGGCCGAGCAGGGCCGCGGCGGTCGCCGTGGCCACACCGTGCTGGCCGGCGCCGGTCTCGGCGATCACCCGCTTCTTGCCCAGGCGCTTGGTCAGCAGCGCCTGGCCGAGCACGTTGTTGATCTTGTGGGCGCCGGTGTGGGTGAGGTCCTCCCGCTTGAGCACGATCCTGGCGCCGCCGGCCTGCTCGCTGAAGCGCGACACGTCGGTCAGCGTGGTGGGACGGCCCGCGTAGGTGCGCAGGAGGTGGTCGAACTCGCTCAGGAACTGCGCGTCGTTCTTGGCCTTCTCGTAGACCGCGGCCACCTCGTCGAGCGCCGGGATGAGGGCCTCCGGCACGTATCTGCCGCCGAAGATGCCGAACTTGCCGTGCACGTCGGGGTCGTCGCCGCGCGCGCCGTTGCCCGCCAGGTCGGCGGCGGTCAGGATGGAGCCTTCGTGTGCCACTGCTATCCCTCTGCTGAGTGGTCGGGGCGCGTCGACGGATGGGCGCCGGCCGTCACCAGCGCCTCCACGGCCTTGCGCGGGTCCTTGCCGGTGACCAGGCTCTCCCCCACCAGGACGGCGTCGGCACCGCCTCTGGCGTAGGCCAGCAGGTCGTGCGGGCCGCGCACACCCGACTCGGCGATTTTGATCACATTATCGGGGGTCTTCGGCGCCAGCTTCGCGAAGACGTCGCGATCGACCTCGAGTGTCTTCAGATTGCGGGCGTTGATCCCGATGACCCGGGCCTTCGCGGCGACCGCTCGTTCGAGCTCCTCCTCGGTGTGCACCTCGACCAGCGGGGTGAGCCCGATCGACTCGGCCCGCTCGATCAGTGACACCAGCGCCTCCTGCTCCAGGCAGACGACCATCAGCAGCGCCAGGTCGGCGCCGTGGGCCCTGGCCTCCCAGAGCTGGTAGGAGGTGAGGATGAAGTCCTTGCGCAGGATCGGGATGTCGACCCGGGAGCGGACCGCGGCCAGGTCTTCCAGGCTGCCCCCGAACTTGCGGCGCTCGGTCAGCACGCTGATGACGTGGGCGCCGCCCGCTTCGTAGTCGGAGGCCAGCGCGGCGGGGTCGGCGATCGCGGCGAGCGCGCCCTTGGACGGGCTGGATCGCTTGACCTCGGCGATCACCGAGATCCTGTCGCCTCCGAGCGCGGCCATCGCGTCCCTGGGCGGCTGGGCCCGCTCGGCTCGCTGCTTGAGATCGTCCATGGACACGGTCTGCTGGCGTGCGGCGAGGTCGGCGCGCACCCCGTCGAGGATGCCGTCGAGGACACTCGGCCCTTCCGTCCGCTCACTCACGCGCTTGGAGTCCCTCCGGTCGACAGTGGGGGTGGCGGGGAGTTCGCCTCGCGTACGCTCTCCGCCTTGTCCTGCGATGGTATCGGCCCCCACGGGGTCACCTCACCACCGGCCCTGCCTAGGGGGCGAGGAACGCGCCGACAGGCAGATTACGGACCACCCAGTAGACCATGACGACCGCGATGAACGCCCACAGCCACGCCGGATGCGCCAGCGTCGTCCGCCTGGGCCGGCCCTGCCAGGCGCGCAGCACCCATCGCCCCCACCAGAACAGCAGGAACGGGATCATGGCCACGGCGAGCGGATTGAGCCCCAGCGCGGCGACCGGGTCGAGATGCGCGAGGGCGTGCATGGTGCGCATCGTGCCGCAGCCAGGGCAGTAGAGGCCGGTCAGCCACAGGAACGGGCACGTCGGGTAGTGGCCGGGCTCGTTGGGGTCGACCACGCCGACGACCGCGAACGCGGCGCCCACGCCCGCGGCAACACCGAGCGGCGCGAGCAGACGCCTGACGCGATCCGTGCCACGCCGCTCGGTTGTTGCGATGCCCATGCCTTAAGTATCCGCCTTCCGGCGTCCGCTGCCCGCCGTCGCGCCGGCTCAGTACGTCGAGTACGAGTACGTGGACACGCTCGCGGCCAGAACGAAGAAGATCACGATGTACGCGATGATGCCGATGACGATGCTGATGGCGCCGAAGATCAGGCTGCGCTTCCACCAGGTCTTGGCCTCGTCGGCGGCCTGCATCGCGCCCTGATAGTCGCCGACCTGCCACTTCGAGTTGACCTGCGACGACTTGACGAGCGCCACGATGCCGAGCGGCAGGCAGCAGAACAGGGTCGTGAGGATGGCCGGGACGAGCTGGTTGTCGGGCGGGTTGCCGCCGCCGCCGTAGCCGCCGCCGGGAGGTTGGCCGTAACCGCCGTCGCCGTAGCCACCACCGGGCGGCTGCTGACCGTAGCCGCCGTAACCACCGCCGCTCGGCGGCTGCTGGCCGTAACCGCCGCCACCGCTCGGCGGCTGCTGGCCATAACCGCCGCCGTAGCCACCACCGCCACTGGGCGGCTGCTGGCCGTAACCGCCACCACCACTCGGGGGCTGCTGGCCGTAGCCACCGCCGCCCGGGGGCTGCTGGCCGTAGCCACCGCCACTCGGGGGCTGCTGGCCATAGCCGCCTCCGGGAGGCTGGGCGCCGTAGCCACCGTCGCCCTGGTTTCCGTAACTCATGCTAATGACCCCTCATGTCGTCATCTTCGGATCCAGTTCGCGCGGCAGCCTAGCGAGAAACCATCTCCTACGTGGATCAACGTCGATTTTGCGGACAATTCGTAATCGGACCGCAAGCACGCCGTCACGGTCCGGCTACACGAGCCGCGTACCGCCTACTGGTAGTCCACCGTGCTGCCGGCGGTACTGGCGATCCCGATGAAGGAAAGGAGCATACCGCCGAATATGAGCCAGCACATGAGCCAGATCACGACCGTGATGTAGGACGTGATGAGGCCGCCGATGGCCATGCCCGAGCCCTCCTCGCCGGTGCGCTTGATCCGGTTGAGCGCGACATGGCCGAGGATGACGCCGGGGATGCTGGTGAGGCCGCAGAAGACCAGGCCGATGATGCCGAGGACGAGTGAGGCCACCGCCATCCCGTTGGTGGACCTGGGCTGCTGGTAGCCGTAGCCCTGCTGCGGGTGGCCGCCGTAGCTCGGGGGCTGCTGACCGTAACCACCGCCGTAGCTCGGCGGCTGCTGACCATAGGCGTATGGCTGGTCTCCGTAGCTCGGCGGCTGCTGCCCGTAGCCGCCGCTCCCGGAGGGCGGTTGCTGGCCGTAGCCTCCGCCGCTCGGCGGTTGCTGACCGTAGCCGGCCCCGCCGGGGGGCTGCTGGCCGTAGCCGCCCCCTGGAGGCTGTGCGCCGTATCCGCCGCTACCGCCCTGATCCCCGTAGCTCATGAGCCGGCTCCCTCGATGTCCGTGGCGAGTTGCAACGGCAGCCTATTGAGGAAACGTTTGCCCGGCGCCCGCAGGTCCACAACAGTGGAGGTTTCGTAACCGTCGCCCGGCTCAGCGGTGGCCGGTGGGGTGGCCGGTGGGGTGGCCGGTGGGGTGGC
>NZ_SMJZ01000053.1 GCF_004348345.1 Nonomuraea longispora | reverse complement strand
CCCCCTCCGCGTAGCGCCCGTCGTCGCTCAGCGCCACACTTCCCGGCGGCAGCCGGTAGGAGGCGGCCCACCGCCCGTTCGGCACGTCGAAGACGGTGACCGTGCCGGTGTCCCAGCGGATCAGTTCGTCCCCGTGCAGCAGGTAGCCGGCCCGCAGGTCGGCGGCCGGGTCGGTGAACACCCCCAGCTCCGGCTGGACGAGCGAGGCCTGCAGCGCGGCCCGCGCCTCGAAGACGGGCGACATCCGCCAGGCGGCCACGCTGAGCCGCATCGCCGTACGCGGGTCGGTCGACCGCATCGCCTCGGCCCTGGCGGCCACGGCCCGCGCGTCGGAGTCGAGGAGACGGCCGCGCAGGTCGTTCTGGCCGTGGACGGACACGACGGACATCGTCACGGCCACGGCCAGCAGCACGCCCAGCGTGGCCATGGAGGGGGTGAGGATTTTCCTGCGCTGTTTGGACAGGGCCACGCTGTCGTTGACGAAGTCGCGTTCGAGCTGGTTGAGCCGCAGGTGGCGGCGTTTGGTCGCGGCCCAGCCGAGCGCCGTGTCGAGTGCGTCGCCGCGCAGCAGCCGGCTCCTGCCGCGACGGTGCTCCGACCACTGCGTGGCGGCCATCCGGATCTGGCGGTGCACGTGCATGCTGTCGCGCTCGTCCGCCGCCCAGCCACGCAGCCTGGGCCAGGCGCGGTAGAGCGCGGCGCTGGCGGGGGCCACCCGGTCGTCGCTGAGGGCCACGAGCTTGCCCATGGACGTCTCGACCGGCGCCACCCGCACGCTCCGGCGCACCAGCAGGCCGGCGTCCATGAGCGGGCCGAGCACGTCGCCCTCGTCGTGTGGGTTGTCGCCGTCGAGCAGGCGCAGCAGCAGCCCGGGGACCTCCTCCTGCTGGCGGGGCGTGAGCGACTGGTAGACGTCCTCGGCGACCGCGCCGAGCGAGCGCGGGCGCGCGTGCCCTTGCGGGGGCCGCAGCACGTCTCCGGCCGCGATCAGCAGCTCGGCGGCGACCGGCCGGTCGGCGGGATCCTTGGCGAGGGCGCGGCCGACCAGCCCGCGCAGAGGTTCGGGCAGGTCGCTCAGGTCGGGATCGCAGGTGAGCAGCCGGTGCATGATGCCACCCAGGCTCTCGCCGCGGAACGGGTCGCGCCCGGTGGCCGCGAACACCACCACCGCGCCCCACGCGAACACGTCGGCGGGCGCGCCCGCCTCCTGCCCGGTCAGAACTTCGGGGGCGAGGTACGTGTACGTCTCGCCCATCGGCCGCCAGGCGGGCAGGCCGAGCTCGATCACCTTGAGGCCGCCCGCGGCCAGCAGCACGCTCTCCGGGTTGATCCCCTGGTGGGTCAGCTTCTCCTCGTGCAGCGCGCCGAGCGCGGCCCCCAGCGAACCGGCCAGCGCGAGCAGCTCGTCGCCGTCGTACGGACCGTGCAGGGCCACGGCCTGCCGCAGGTCGGGCCCGTCGACGAACTCGCTCACCACGTAGGGGACGCCGCCGTCGACCCCGGCATCGACCACCTCGGCCAGGTGGCGGCAGGTCACCCGCCCGAATCTGCGCCCGGTCTCGCCCCGCGACTCGGGCTCCGCCTCGCCACGCGGAACCGTGACGGCGAACCGCTGCCCGTCGTCGTCGTAGGCGTCGTAGGTGACGCCGCGCCCGCCCGCGCCGAGCCTGGCGGCCAGCCAGTAGCCGCCAAGCTTCTCAGGGTCACCTGGCACCAAGCGCATCGTCACTGATGCTTAGATGCACGACACCGTCCAATGGTTGTCCGAAATGACGCGACAGGTCCCCCGCGCGCCTCGGGGGACCCATGCGTCATGATCATTATGCCAGGCCTCCGCGCCGTACCTGCCATCCGGGGCGGAGCATCGCCATGATCACGCAGTCGTGCCATGCGCCGTCCCAGAGCAAGGAGTCACGTTTCACGCCCTCCTCCACGAAGCCGATCTTCTTGTAGACGTGTCGTGCCCGGTCGTTGAAAGCGTAGACCTCCAGCTCGATCCGGTGCAGCGGGGTCGTGCCGAAGGCGTGTCCGAGGACCAGCTCGATGGCCTCCGTGCCGTAGCCCCTGCCGAACACCCGGGAGCCGATCAGCGCGATGCGCAGGTTGCACGACAGGTTGGCGGGATCGAGCGCGTTGAGGACCACCTCGCCCGCGTAACCGTCGCCGGTCATGATCGCCAGGTCGAGCCGGTCGGCGTGCTGCGCCCTGCTCGCGCACCACCGGCGGGCGCCCTCGAAGTCGAACTCGCCCTGCGAGCCTGTCAGCCGCCGTACCTCCGGGTCGCGAACCAGCTCGTACAGACCTTCCGCGTGCTCCGGGCCCACCGGGCGCAGCGTCACGCGCGAGCCCTCCAGCACGGGCTTCTCAGCGAACATCGTCCTGGCCTTCAGCCGCGATCACAGGTGGACGCACCCATGTCCCGCACCACAGCGTCTCGCACCTGCTCGGGGGTGAGTTCGCTCACGTCGCACACAGTGTCGGCCACCTCACGGAAATAGCCGCCGCGGCGGGCCCGCATGGCGGCGGGGTCGAAGTCGGGACGATGATCGCTCGAACGCATCCGCTCGGCCAGCACCTTGTCGGGGGCGTCGACCCAGACCACGAACGCGGACCGCATCGCCGCTCGTACCTCGGGGTCCTCGACCGTGCTCGCCGCCGCCGCGATCACCTTGGGGGGACCGGCCAGTTCGAGCAGCACGTGCTCGGCCTCGTAGAGGTGCAGCGTGGCCGCGCCCTCGCGGGCGGCGATCTGCGCGGCGGTGCCGCCGTACCTCGCCTTGAGGAACGGGTCGCTGTCGCTGAACTCCAGCCCCAGCGCCTCGCCGATCAGACGGCCCGCCGTCGTCTTGCCCGATCCCATGAGCCCGATCACCACGACTGGTTTGTTTTTCGACATGTGGATAGAGGTCCTTCGTGTCAAGGAGGTAAATCAGATGACCATCGCCGGAAGCATCATCCTCATCATGCTCGGTGCGATCCTCACCTGGGCCGTCGAGTTCGACCTCGCCGGCCTCGACATCAACGTAGTGGGTCTGGTCCTCATGCTCGGAGGCCTGGTCGGACTCGGGTTCGGCATCTACCGGATCAGCGTCACCCGCCGGGCGGTCGGCCCCATCGACGAGCCGGTCCACCGTCACGAGATCTACGAGGAGCCCGAGCCCAGACGGACCACCGTGTACGAGGAACGACGTCACTACGACGAACCACCGCTGTAGGAGGTGAAGCGAAATGCCAGCAGTCGAAGAACTGCCGTCCACCATCAGGCGCTCGCCGAAGAAGGCACAGAACACGTGGATCAAGGCGCACGACTCTGCAGTGCAGGAGTACGGCGAGGGGCGACGCGCCCACATGACGGCGTTCGCGGCGCTGAAGCACTCTTTCGAGAAGGTCGGCGACCACTGGGAGCCGAAGTCGAAGAAGGGTCCTTCCGACAAGGGCGCCAAGGACCGGTCCGGCAGGACGGCCGAGGGCGTCGACGCCAACGCCAGCAAGGAACACCTGCAGAGCGTGGCCGCCAAGCTGGGCGTGCGCGGCCGGTCGAAGATGACCAAGCAGGAGCTGGTGACGGCGATCAAGAAGGCCAACAGAAGGTCCACGGCGAAGGCGCGCTGACCAGCGCGCCGGCCGGAGGCGGCCGGCTCGTCACGAGGCCGGCGGGAGAGCGAGGCGGCACGGCGCCGCCCCCTCGACTGCCGGCCTTTTCATGCCCCCGCCCTGATACCTCGGCCACCCTGCGCCGCCGGACCGCCTCGTCCGGCCTGCCGCCTCCGCCCGCCCGATCTCCTTGACCCGGCCCGAACGCTCGACGCGCCCGGACACATCGGCGTGCCCGAGCGCTTACGGCGTGAACGGGTCAGAGCAGTCGCTTGACGGCCGCCACGATCGCGTGGCGGTCGATGCCCGCGTCGGCGAGCTGCTCCTCCGGCTTGGCCGACCCCGGCAGCTCCGTCACGGCCAGCTTCACCACGCGCGGCCCGAGCTCGCTCACGGCGTCCAGCACCGCGTCGCCGAGCCCGCCTTCGAGCCGGTGGTCCTCCACTGTGATGAGGTTGCCCGTGGTGGTGGCCGCCTCCGCCAGCGCCGCCGAGTCGACCGGCTTGACCGAGTAGAGATCGATCACCCCCACGGGCAGCCCGGCCGCCTCCAGCTCGCCGGCCGCCGCCAGCGCCTCGTGCACGGTCACCCCCGCGGCCACGATCGTGGCCCGGTCGCTGCTCGACTGCCGCAGCACCCGCGACCCGCCGACCGGGAACCGTTCGCCCGGCGGGTAGATCACCGGTGTGGTCCCACGCGTGGTCCGCAGGTAGGACACGCCTTCGACGTCGGCCATCTCGGTGATCAGCGCGGCGGTCTGGTTGGCGTCGCACGGGTACAGCACGGTGCTGCCGTACAGGGCCCGCATCATGGCCAGGTCCTCCAGCCCCATCTGCGACGGGCCGTCCTCGCCGATCGACACCCCGGCGTGGGACCCGACCAGCCGGATCGAGGCCCGGCTGACGCCGGCCATCCTGATGAAGTCGTGCGCCCTGGTCAGGAACGCCGCGAACGTGGCGGCGTACGGTGTCCACCCGCGGATCTGCATCCCGACGGCGGCGGCGACGAGCTGCTGCTCGGCGATGTACATCTCGAAGAAGCGCTCGGGGAAGCGCTGCGCGAACACCTCGGTCTTGGTCGAGTCGGCCACCTCGCCGTCCAGCGCCACCACCTCGCCGCAGGCCGCGCCGAGCGCCGCCAGCGCCTCCCCGTACGCCGCCCGCGTCGCGACCTGCTCTCCCACCTCGTACGCGGGCAGCTCCAGCGCTCCTCCGCCGAACCGGTACGGCTCGGCGGCCCCGTGGGGTTCGTGCACGGTGACGGGTACGTCCCGCGGCCCGCCCAGCTCGTCGACGGCCTTGTCGGCGTCCTTGATGGGTTTGCCGTGGGCGCCTTCGCGGTTCTCGACCTCCAGCACGCCTTCGCCCTTGCGGGTCTTGGCCAGGATGACGGTGGGGCGCCTGCGGGTCTTGCAGGCGTCCTGCAGCGCGTAGTCGATCTCCCCGGGGTCGTGCCCGTCGATCTCGACCGTGTGCCAGCCGAACGCGGCGAAGCGGCGGGCGTACGCGCCCGTGTCCCATCCGTGCCGGGTGGGCCCTCGCTGACCGAGCCTGTTGACGTCCACGATCGCGGTCAGGTTGGCCAGGCCCTCGCCGCCCGCGTGCTCGGCGGCCTCCCAGATGGAGCCTTCGGCCAGTTCGCTGTCGCCGCAGAGCACCCACACCCGGTACGGCATCCGTTCCAGGCGCCCGGCCATCGCCACCCCGACCCCCACCGGCAGTCCCTGCCCGAGTGAGCCGGTGGCCACGTCGACCCAGGGCAGCCGCGGCGTCGGGTGCCCTTCCAGCCGGCTGCCGCGCTTCCTGAAGGTCAGGAGTTCCTCGTCATCGATGACACCGGCCGCCTTGTACAGGGAGTACAGCAGGGGAGAGGCATGCCCCTTGGACAGGATCACATGGTCGTTGGCGGGGTTGTCCGGCTCGTGAAAGTCGTAGCGGAGGTGCCTGGCGAACAGCACGGCCATCAGGTCGGCCGCGGACATGGACGACGTGGGATGGCCAGAGCCGGCAGCGGCGGCGGCGCGGACGGAGTCGACGCGCAGCTGCGTGGCCAGCTCGGCGAGGTACTGCAGATCGGGTTCGGGCATCATGACCTCCTGGAGAGTTCCGGCCCGGCCACCCCCGCCCGCCTGACGCGGGATGCCGGGTGGCGCCGGGCGCCGTCGAGGGTGGTCAGCGCCGCAGGCGCCGGCCGAGGGCGGCGAGGGCGGCGGCGGCCGTGCCCGCGCCCAGCGTGAGCAGGACCGGGCGGCGGTGCCGGGAGAGCCAGACCTGCGGGCTGTGCGCGTGCGAGCGCTGGTCGAAGGTGCCGTGGGCGCCGTAGTCCGTCGCCTCGTCGGCCGGGTCCCAGAGGTTGGACACGCCGCTGGGCGACTTCTCGTCGGTCTGCTGCGAGCTCACTCCCGTCCGCGCGAGGTAGCGGTCCACCAGGGCGGGGGCCACGCGCTGGGCCAGCAGGGTGGCCACGGTGCTCGTCCCGACCCAGTACTCCTTGCGCTCGGGGTGCTCGGCGGCGTACACGATCGCCCGCGCCGCGACCTCGGGCTGGTAGATCGGGGGGACGGGCTGTGGGTGGCGCCGCAGTTTGGACAGCACCCACTCGAACTGCGGGGTGTTGACGGCGGGCAGCTGGACGAGCGTCACCTGGATGCCGCTCCCGTCCGCCAGCAGCTCCGTGCGGACCGACTCGGTGAAGCCCTTGATCGCGTGTTTCGCGCCGCAGTAGGCGGACTGCAGGGGGATGCCGCGGTTGGAGAGCGCCGAGCCGGTCTGGACGATGGCGCCGGTGCCGCGCGGCCGCATCAGGTCGAGGGCGACCTTGGTGCCCCAGACGTAGCCCAGGTAGGTGACGGCGGTGGTGCGGGTGAACTCCTCCGGGCTGATGTCCTGAAATTTCGCGAAGACGGAGGAAAAGGCGGTGTTGATCCACACCGAGATCGGCCCCAGCTCCGCCTCGATCCGCTCGGCGGCCTTGCGCACCTCGTCATATTCGGCCACGTCCGCCTCGTAGACCTGCCCGCTGCCTCCCTCCACGCCCACGTCGACCGCGGCCGCGCCCAGCCCGGTCGTGCCCCTGGCGATCAGGGCCACCATGGCCCCCTGCCGCCCGAGCTCGCGGACGACCGCGCGCCCGACTCCGCCGCTCGCGCCCGTCACCACCACCACTCGCCCGCTCAGTGGTCCCATGTCGACATCAGCCCGCCTCTCCGTCGCTGCGCTGGTTCTGACGGCGTACGGCCAGCGTGATGTCGATCACCGTGAGCACCGCCAGTCCGGCGGCGATGCCCGTCATGACAGGGGCGCCCCCGATGAGTCCCAGCACCGCGATCGCGAACAGGAACACCAGCAGGAACGAGCCCACCCTGATGTGCACCACGTCGCGCGGGGTCGCGGGCACCATCGCGTGACCCCTGCGTGACTTCTCCTCGTGCCACTCTCCGTGTTCAGACATGCCGCTCACCTGCCCGTGCCGTTTGCGGCGTAACGTCATGGGTAGCCGTGCCCGGTGCCCGAGCCTGACCTGAGTGTGCGCCGGCGACCCCCTGCCGGCGGTCCCGACCTGCGGCCCAGCGACCAGAACGAGCCGGGCATCGTACGACGGCGGTGCGGCAGGGGCTTCACCTACGTCGGCCCGGACGGGCAACGGGTGCGCGACTCCGCCACGGTGGAGCGGATCAAGGCGCTGGCGATCCCGCCGGCCTGGAGCGACGTGTGGATCTGCGCCTCGGCCGACGGGCACCTCCAGGCGGTGGGTACGGACGCCGCCGGGCGCAGGCAGTACCGCTACCACGACGTGTGGCGCGAGCAGCAGGACCGGGAGAAGTTCGACCGGGTGCTGGAGGTGGCCGAGCGGCTGCCCGCGTTCAGGAAGGCGGTCGACGACCAGCTCAGGGGCCGCGGCCTGACCCGGCAGCGGGTGCTGGCCGCCGCGGCACGTCTGCTCGACATCGGCTTCTTCCGCATCGGCGGCGAGAGCTACGACACCTACGGGCTGGCCACGCTCCGGATGGAGCACGTCACCTGCTCGCGCGGCCTCGTCGTCTGCTCCTACCCGGCCAAGGGCGACATCGACCGGGAGGTCGAGCTGGCCGACCCCGGGGTGTGCAAGGTGCTCAGGGCGCTCAAGGCGCTGGGTGAGGAGGGCGAGCTGCTGCGTTACCGGCGCGCGGGCGGCTGGAGCGACATCAGGAGCGAGGACATCAACGACTACCTCCGGGAGATCATCGGGTACGAGGTCACGGCCAAGGACTTCCGCACCTGGCACGCCACGGTGCTCGCCGCCGTGGGGCTCGCGGTGTCCAGGCCCGCCGGCTCGGAGGGGCGTACGAAGAAGCAGAAGGCGATCGTGCGCGTGATGCGCGAGGTCGCCGAATATCTGGGCAACACCCCGACCGTGGCGCGGGCCTCGTACGTGGATCCGCGGGTGGTGGAGGCGTACGAACGGGACAGGACCATCGCGGCGGTGCTGACCGAGCTCGGGGCGGACGCCGACTACGGACAGCTCGCCACGGCGGGTCCAGTGGAACGGGCGGTTATAGACCTTATTCGTGCCGTTTGACGGGTTTATGCCCGGGCATGCGGCCACAGAAAAGGAGGCGAGCGATGGAAGCTCCGCAGTACGTCGCGGCCCGCGTCCAGCAGGCGCTGGCCGAGGACGGGCGCACCAACGAGCTGGGCATCCGCGTCGACATCAGAGGCGACCAACTGTTCCTGCGCGGTCAGGTGAGCGAGGTCGAGCAGCGTACGCGGCTCGGCCAGGTGGCGCACGAGACCGCCCCGGAGCTCCGCCTGCACAACGAGATCAATGTCGTGGACGCCACCGAGCCAGGGGAGGATGAGCATCTTGACTGACCTGCGCATCGCCGCAGTGGGCGACATTCACCTGGGAGAGGACGGCAGGGGCCACTACCGGCGCAAACTGCAGGGCATCGAGGAACGCGCCGACGTGTTCATGCTCGCGGGCGACCTCACCAGGCACGGCACACTGGAGGAGGGCAAGGTCGTGGCCGACGAGCTGCGCGACCTGCCGATCCCCGCTGTGGCGGTGCTCGGCAACCACGACTACCACTCCGACATGGAGCACGAGATCGCGGAGGAGCTCCGCGACGCCGGGGTGATCGTGCTCGACGACGACGGCGTGGTGCTCCAGTGCGGTGACATGAAGCTGGGAGTCGTCGGCGGGAAGGGCTTCGGCGGTGGGTTCGCCGGCAAGTGCGCCAGCGAGTTCGGCGAGCGCGAGATCAAGAACTTCGTCGCCCACACCCGCTCCATCGCCGAGGCCTGGAAACTAGCGCTGAAGGAGATCGTGGCCGACGAGCGCGTGGTGTTGTCGCACTACTCGCCCATCAAGGAGACGCTCGAGGGCGAGCCGGCGGAGATCTACCCGTTCCTCGGCAGCTATCTCCTGGCGGAGGCCGTCGACACGGCGGGCGCGGACCTGATCCTCCACGGGCACGCCCACAAAGGCAGCCCGAAGGGCATGACGCCGGGCGGCATCCGGGTGCGCAACGTCGCCCTGCCGGTGCTCGGCCGGGCGTACGGCGTTTACTGCCTCGACTGCGAGAACGGGTCCTGAGATACGTCGAAGGCCACCGCCCATCCCCGGGCGGTGGCCTTTGTCGTTGTCATTCACTGCGTTACTCCGGCAAGTCAGGAGGACCGCTGGACCGTTCTCGGGGAGCGGCCCAGCGGGTCGAGCGGGGAGCCATCGGGGTGGCCCCCCTACACATTGAAGATGCTGACCCCGCCGGGCCCGACCAGGAAACCGAGCACGATGAGCACGATTCCCCAGAGGAGGTCGCGCCGGGCCAGAATCACGTAGATTCCGGAGATGACGAGAATTACCGCGATGATCCAGAGCAAAGTAGCCATGATTCCGCCTCTGCCCTGAGGGGTGGCCGCTTAACATCTTTTTCCGCTGGGAAGCGAGCGGGGGGAATCTATGGCATTCCGTTATCGCAACCAGACATCCGGGGCGTCAGGACGCCGACTTCATCAGCTTCGCGTAGGCCAGCTGCAGCCAGTCGGAGATCGCCACCGCGGTCATCGTGGCTCCCACGAGCCGGGTGACCTTGGGCGAGAGCACCAGCCCGGCGGCGTACGCGGTGGCCACCCACTGCGACAGGCAGAACGGGCAGGCGAGCAGCTCGCCCATCGGGCCGCGGGGCTTCTCGTGCACCTCGGCGGGCCCGCCCCCGCCCTTGTAGCGGGTGAACGGCGCTCGGAGCGGGCTGGTGACGGGATCCTTCGCCAGGCGCCGCGACACCTTGTGCGTGCAGGCGGCCATGAGCAGCACGTCCATCGCCGCCACGCGCTCGGGGGCCCTCCGCCCCGCCAGGGCCGCCACGGTGGCCGCCACCGCCACCGTGCCGCCGTACGCGCCGAGGATGCCGAGGTAACCGCCGAGCGGACGGTCGTGGTCGCCGCCATAGGCCTGTTCGGTCTTCTCGAGGATTTCGGTCATAACATCTGGCGCTACCCGCAGGTCCAGGCCCTACTCGCAGCGGGCCTTTTGACGCGCTCCCCGGCCTGAAGCTTAAGGCCGGGGGTTCAGCCCGGCCTTGTCCTGCCGTGCGCGTAGCCCGTCGGTGAACACCGTCCACGCACACCCGAACGCTCGCGCCAGCGCTGCCTGAACTCTCAGATCGTTCACCTGCTTGAGACCGCGCTCGCCGCCGGCGAGGCGCACGACGAATCGCCTTGACGGCGATTCGTCGTTTTCTGCCCCGCTACGCGGGACAGTCCGCTTCACCCCCGGCCTGAAGGCCGGAGCACTGCGGACGAACCCGATAGCACAACGCCTACCGGCCGATCGTGCGGGTAGCCCGGAACCATGAGCAGCCACGGCCACGCTGTCACCGACGCGATCCTCGACACGCTCAAGCGCGCCAGCTCGGGGCTGAAGGACGCCGGAGTGAAGTTCGCGCTGGCCGGCGGGTGCGCGGCCTACGCGAGAGGCGCCGCGCCGTCGCTGCACGACGTGGATTTCGTGGTCACCGAGCACGACGTGCCCGCCGCACTGGAGGCGCTGCGCGGGCTGGGCTTCCAGACGGCCAAACCGCCGGAGGACTGGCTCGTCAAGGCGTACGACGAGGGCCGCCTGGTCGACCTGATCTTCCGGGTGTCGGACCTGGCGATCACCGACGAACTGCTCGACAGGGCCGAGCCGCTGAAGGCGTCGGCGGTGATCGTTCCCGTGCTGGAGGCCACCGACCTGGTGATCTCGTGGCTGCTGCCGCTGTCGGAGCACGCCTGCGACTACGGAGCGCTGCTGGCACAGGTGCGGGCGCTGCGCGAGCAGGTCGACTGGCCGAGGGTGGCGGCCGTGGTGGAGGACTCGCCGTACGCGACGACGTTCCTCACCCTGCTGGAACGGCTGGGTGTGCTGGAAGGGCCGGTCGTGCCGTCGGGCGACCCCAAGTGGCCGTGACCGGCGCCGGCGCTCAGCCGCGCCGGGTGGCGGCGGTGACCCGCTTGAGGATGCGGTCCCACTCCGTGCCGAACGGGTTGTCCTGCACGAGGTAGGTCCACGTCGCCGTGGGCCGGCGCAGATCCGGCTCGGGTGCCTCGAACGACTCCAGCGAGCGCCGCTCCACCTCGGCCAGCAGAGATTTGTACTCCGCCACCGCCTCTCTCTGGAACTCGTCGACCGGGCTCATCCGCCCCAGCGCGCGCAGGTGGATGCCCTCGCGCAGGTCGGTGAGGAAGGCCAGGTGCTCGGTCCAGCAGCGGTCGATGGCGTGCAGGACGATCTGGCGGGCCGTCTCGTCGCGGGTGTCCTCGGGCAGCGACTCCCAGCGCTCCTTGTCGGCCTTGGCCAGTGCGTCGGAGGCGGCGTCGCCGTGCAGGACCTTGTCGCGCCACTCCAGGATGAGCTCGCGCTGGCGCTCCAGCAGGCGCGTGTAGCGCCACGTGTTGCGGTGGATCTCCAGGTTGACGCCCTCGGCGACGCGCTGGGCGTGGCCGACGAGGTAGGCCCCGCGCCGGTGGCGGACGAGGCCGTCGGGATCGGCCGCAGGCGGCCGCTCGTCGGGGATGAACTGGGTGATCAGGTCGTCCTGCATGCTGACGAAGAAGACCGAGCCGCCCGGGTCGCCCTGGCGGCCCGCCCGGCCGCGCAACTGGTCGTCGAGCCGGCTGCTGGCGTGGCGGCCGGAGCCGATCACGTAGAGGCCGCCCAGCTCGGACACGCCCTCGCCGAGGCGGATGTCGGTGCCGCGGCCGGCCATCTGCGTGGAGACCGTGATGGCGTCGCGCTCGCCCGCTCTGGCGATGATCGCCGCCTCTTCGGCGTCGTTCTTGGCGTTGAGCACCACCGGCTCCAGCCCGCGGCGCTGGAGGAGCTTGGCGAGGTTCTCCGACTCGGCCACGTCGAGCGTGCCGATGAGGATGGGCCGGCCGGTGGCGTGCGCCTCCTGGATCTCCTCGACCAGGGCGGCGTCCTTGTCGGGCACGGTCGGGTAGATGCGGTCGGGCTCGTCGACCCGGACACACGGCCGGTTGGGCGGGATCACCGCCACCTTGAGGTCGTAGAACTCGCCGAGCTGCTCGCTGACGGCCACGGCCGTGCCGGTCATGCCGGAGATCTGCGGATAGCGGCGGATCAGGCCCTGCACGGTGATCGAGTCGAGGATCTCGCCCTTCTCGCTCGGCGGCAGCGCCTCCTTGGCCTCCACGGCCGCCTGCAGTCCGTCGGGCCAGCGCTGGAGCAGCGCGACCCGGCCGCGCGAGGGGTTGATGAGCTGCACCTTGCCGTCGCGCACGATGTAGTCGACGTCGCGGGCGAGCAGGGCGTGGGCGTGCAGGGCGAGGTTGAGCTCGATGAGCGTGCCCGGCTCGTGCTCGTCGTAGAGCTCGACGCCCAGGAGGTTTTCCACGCTGTCGGCGCCCTTGGGCGTCAGGTAGACGTTGCGCGCCTGCTCGTCGATCTCGTAGTGGTAGCCGCGTACGAGCTGCCTGACCAGCGCCGCCATCTCTGGCACCGCGTTGCCGGGGTCGGCCGCGCCGGCCATGACCAGCGGCACCCGGGCCTCGTCGACGAGCACGGAGTCGGCCTCGTCGACGAGCGCCACCTCGGGCGCGGGCACGATCAGCTCGGCGGCGTCGGTGCGCAGCCGGTCGCGCAGCACGTCGAACCCGATCTCGCTGACCGGGCCGTAGGTGACGTCCTTCGCGTACGCCTCCCGCCGCTCCTCATGCGTGGAGTTCTGGCCGATCCAGCCGACGCTGACGCCGAGCGAGGCGTAGAACGGCCCCATCCACTCGGCGTCGCGCCGGGCGAGGTAGTCGTTCACGGAGATCACGTGGACGCGCTTGCCCTGCAGCGCGTAGCCGGCGGCGGCCATGGCGCCGGAGAGCGTCTTGCCCTCGCCGGTCGCCATCTCCGCGATCTTGCCGTCGAGCAGGGCGAGCGTGCCCAGCAACTGCACGTCGTACGGGCGCAGCCCCAGCGTGCGGTCCGCGGCCTCGCGCACGATGGCGCAGAACCCGGCCAGATCGTCCATCTCCGGTCTGGGCAGCTCGTCGAGCTCGCCGACCTTGGCGGCACGCGCTCCGGCGGCCTTGACGATCTTCTGGTAGGGGACCAGAGGAACTCCGCCTGGGCGGTCCAGCAGGTTCCTCAGCATTCCCGTTATTGACGCCACAGTTCCTCCAACGCACGCTTCGCCGAGACCGTTCCCTCGGCCAAGGGGTGGGAGCGGAGCGACGATACGGCAAGCGCCGCCGTACCGGACCTTAACCCATCCGGCCGCCTGTGCCGTCACAACGCTCCCGGCCGAGTCACCCCGCGTCGGCCCGGACGGCGAGCACGGTCACGGCGGCCAGCAGCAGCGCGCAGCCGGTCCAGGCGAGCGGCGTGAGTCGTTCGCCGAGCAGCGCCACGCCGAGCAGCGCCGCGCCCACGGCTTCGCCGAGCGAGATGATGGCGACCGTGGTGGCCCGCAGCACGGTCAGCGCCACGAAGTACAGCCCGTACGCCAGCGCCGTCGGCACCGCGCCGAGGTAGACGAGCAGGGCCAGCGACGGCCAGCTCAGCTCCGGCACCACGCCGTCCGCCAGGGCGAACGGGGCCAGGCACACCGCGGCCACGGCGAACCCGCCGATGGCCGTGGTCCGCGGGTCGCGGTCCTTGTGCCGCCGCGACACCAGCGTCACCCCGGCGTACCCGGTGGCGGAGGCCAGCGCGAAGGCGACGCCGAGCACCGGGGAGGCCGCTGGGGTGGCCGAGGTGGCCAGCGCCGGCTCCACCGTGAGCAGGACGAGCCCGGCCAGCGCGGCGGCCAGCGCGAGGAGCGCGCCGCGGGTGAGCCGTTCGCGCAGGAAGAGCCGGCTGCCCACGGCCGTGAGGACGGGCGTCGCGCCCATCGTCACCACGGTCGCGACGGCCACGCCCGAGTGGGCGATCGCGGCGAAGTAGGCGGTCTGGTAGACGGCCATGCCGGCCCCGACCGGCAGCACGCGCCAGTCGAGGTGGTCGGCGAGGACGAGACGGCGGACGATCAGCAACAGGAACGCGGCGCCGAGGAGGTGACGCCACAGCGACACGCCGACGGGGCCGAACTGGCCGGTCTGGAAGAGCAGGGAGCCGGCGGCGCCGCCGGTGCCCCAGGCGGTCGCGGCCATGGACGCGTAGAAGGCGCCCCGCCGCGCGGAGACATGGGTCATGACAGATTGCTCCGGATGGAGTGGTGGAAAGGGCCCGGTGTGCGGGCAGCGACCACCCACGGATCCGTCAGACCCGGGAAAGTGTCGGAGAGCCGCCCGCTTAGCGGGCGGGCGGGGGAGAGCAGATGAGCATGCGTCGCGGCATGCGGACCACCCTACCGCCGTACGCCGGCGGCGCTCACCCCGATGATCCGGTAGGGCTCACGGCTTGCGGGCGACGCCGCCCAGCAGCAGTACCTCCCACGGCGCGAGCGGCCCGGGGACGCGCTCGTCGGGATGCCATTCGGGGAAGTGCACGACGCCCGGCTCCACGAGCACCAGACCGTCGAAGAACGCGGTGACGGCGGCGCGGTCGCGGAAGAACCCGGCCCCCATGGTGGCCTGCAACATCACCTCCAGCGCCTTGGCCTTGGGGTTGGCGCTGGCGAGCATGTTGGAGGCGGCCAGGTAGCTGCCAGGGGCCAGCGCCGACATGTAGCGCCTGACCAGGGCGTGCGGGTCCTCCTTGTCGGAGAACAGGTGCAGCAGCCCGATGGCCATGATCGCGGTGGGTTGTGACAGGTCGACGAGGCCGTGCAGCACCGGATGGCCGAGCACGGCGTCGACGTCGCGGGCGTCGGCGGTGACGGCGCCCGCGTTCGGGTTGGCGCTCAGCAGCGCCCGCGCGTGCGGCTCCACCATGGGGTCGATGTCGACGTAGACGACCTTGCACGCGCGGTCGGCGAACTGGGCGACCTCGTGGGTGTTCTCGATCGTGGGCAGCCCGGCACCCAGATCGATGATCTGCCTGATGCCCGCCTCGCGGACCAGGAAGTCGACCACTCTGCCGATGAAGGCGCGGTTGCACCAGACGAGGTCGACGACCTCGGGCACCGTGTCCTTCAGCTTGCGGGCCACCGACCTGTCGGCGGCGAAGTTCTCCATGCCGCCGAGCAGCGCGTCGTGTACGCGCGCCACGCTCGGCTGCGCCGGATCCACTCCGGGTGGAGCCCACTCCGGCTCGTCGGTGACGCTCATGCGGCCCCCTCTCCGTGACGCGGATCGTATCCGCACCTGGAGCCTTGATGTCCCGCGTGCCGGCGGTTGTCAGGACAGTCAGCCCGGCCTGTCGGACATCTCACGCTGCGCGTGCCGGGGCACGTGAGCAGGCGCGGGACCCGACAACATGACCTTCAGCCGGGGCGCGAGCGGCCGCTCGACGAACCGGTAAACCAGGTACGCGGCCCCGAGCATGACCGCGATCAGCCCGGCCAGGAGCACGTACTTGTTGACCGCGTCGCCCACGCGGGCGAAGATCACGAACCCGACGTGCGCGTGCAGCAGGTAGAGCGGGTACGTCAGCGCGCCGGCCGTCACCAGCCACGGCCTGCCCAGCCACCGGGTGGCGCGCAGCGCGATGAGCGTCATGACGAGGAAGATCAGCACGACGACGGCGATGATCACGCCGTGCGAGTACTCCACGGAGTACCGTTCGCCCACGGCGTCGGCGTACCCGACGGCCCGGTAGACGGCGTTGCCCAGGCAGATCGGCACCAGCAGGGCGATCTGCACGCTCAGCCCGAACCTGTAGAGCATGAACAGCGCCATGCCCGCGATGAAGTAGTGGGAGAACTCCGACTGCACGACCAGGTCGGCGATGCCCGGCAGCAGCCCAGCCTGGACCAGGACCGTCAGCCCCAGCCAGGCCCAGAGTCCCACCATGACCCGGGTGCGCGTCATGCCGACGAAGGTGAAGGCCAGGATGAGGAAGTAGAACCGCATCTCGGCCCAGAGGGTCCAATAGACCACGTCCACGTTCGCGATGTTCGGCACCGACTGGAACATCGTCAGGTTCGCCAGCACCTGCGGCAGGCTCACCTCGAACACGCCCTGTCCCAGCGTCACGGTGACCACGCTGGTGACGGCGATGCCCACCCAGTACGCGGGGTAGAGCCGCACGACGCGCGAGACGACGAACGCGCGCGGGGTCCTGCCCCAGGCGCTCATCAGCACCACGAAGCCGCTGACCAGGAAGAACAGGTCCACGCCCAGGTAGCCGTACTTGGACCAGGCGCTCTCCGCGGCGAAGACGACCGGGCTGTGGTCGCCGGCCCAGCCGGAGAACGTGTAGTGGAACAGCACGACGCAGAGCGCCGCCAGTAGCCGGAGGCCGTCGATCTCGTACAGACGGTCTGAGCTAGTTGGCATTTTTTTCACCCTTCTTGTCCTAGAAGAGGGTGGCCTAGACCGCTTGCTGACTAGTAAATGATCGCTAGCTGTTAACCGCTTTGTTACCGGTTTACGGAGCTCTGTTCGGGTAGCGGACGGGGGCCCGAGAAAGACGGCAAGAGGAGAGGACGAGTTCCCATGGAGCTCTGGGACTACCGACCTGACGTCTACGACCGTGGCAGGAGCCTGGACCTCGCGGGCTTCCGCGTGCAGGCGACCGACGGGAAGATCGGGACCGTCGACGAGGCGACGTACGAGGTCGGCGAGAGCTACATCATCGTCGACACCGGCCCCTGGATCTTCGGCAAGAAGGTCATGCTTCCGGCGCAGGTCGTCACGAGCATCGACCCGCAGGAGCGCGACGTGTTCGTCGCGCGCACCAAGGCCGAGATCAAGGACGCGCCCGAGTTCGACGAGGGCACGTTCAAGGAGCCCGAATACCGGACGCGGCTGGGTGACTACTACGGCCGCTTCCACGGGTGACTCCGTGTCGTGAGGGGAGGGCCGCGTCCGCTTCGGGGCGCGGCCCTTTCCGTACCTGACAGAAGCTGGCAGGTACGGCTGGAACGCTGAAGCCATGACGACGAAAGCGAAGCTCCTGGCGGTCACTCTGGATTGCGCGGAGCCCAGGAAGCTGGCCGCGTTCTACCACGAGGTCACCGGGCTGGACATCCAGTACTCCGAGGACGAGTACGCGGCCGTGGGCGACGGCACCACGAACATCTACTTCGGGCGGGTCCCCGGCCGAAAGCCGGCCGCGTGGCCCGGTGAGGGCAAGCAGTTCCACCTCGACTTCAGGGTGCCGGACGTGGACAAGGCGGTCGGCGAGTACGTCGCGCTGGGCGCGACCAGGCCCGACTTCCAGCCGGGTGTCACCGAGGAGGGCACGGGCTGGGTGGTCCTGCGGGATCCCGAGGGGCACCTGTTCTGCGTCTGTCCTGAACGTTCCTAGGGCGGGCCCGGCCGGTTCATGGATGAGTCACATGTTCGTGCTGTTCAAAGTGGGTTCAGGTGGATTTATCAGCCTAAAGGTGGATTCTAGAAGGTCGTTGGGCTCATAAGCTGGAGCAATGCTCCTGGAAGGACGCCTGCTCCTGCGCGGGCCGCGATGACCTGGATCGGCCTGCTGATCGCTCTGGCCGGCGCGCTGGGCTACGCGCTCGGCGCCGCACTGCAGCAGTACGAAGCCGTCGCCGAGGGCGCTTCCCTCCGGCTGGTGCGACGCCCCCGCTGGTGGATCGGCGGCGTCATCGGCTTCACCGGCGCGTGCCTGCACGCGGTGGCGCTGAGCTTAGCGCCGCTGGTCGCCGTCCAGCCGATCAGCGTCGCCACCCTCGTGTTCGCGGTGCCGCTGGCGGCGTTCCTGTACGGGCGCAGGCCCTACCGTGCGGAGATCCTCGGATCGATCGCCGTGGCGGTGGGTCTGCTGTGGCTCATGATGCTGGTGCCGGAGCACAACGTGCCGCCCCGGCTGGGCGACGGCGCGGCCATCGGGTTCATCGCCGTGATCGGGCTGATCACCCTGGTCACCCAGCTGATGGCCCGCCGGGTGCACGGGCCGGCCAAGGCCGCCCTGCTCTCGGTGGGCGCGGGGGCCGTGACCGCGAGCGTCTCCACGTTCGTCCGCGTGGTCGGCGGCGGCCTCGAGGGAGACCTGGGGCGCCTGGCCCACTGGTTCACCCTCGCCATCCCCCTGCTGCTGGTCTGCGCGGTCGTGCTGCTCCAGCGCTCGTACGCGGTCGGCTACTTCGGCATCGCCTACGCCGGCGTGCAGGTCATCGACCCCATCACCTCGGTGCTCGCGGGCGCGATCCTGCTCGGCGAGCCGTTGCCCACGGCCCCGTCCACGGCGATCCCCGCCCTGCTGGCCGGCGCGCTGACCATCGGCGGCACGATCACGCTCGGCCGCCTGGCCCCCGACCACCGCCCGGCTCGGACCGGCAACGAACCGGCCCCCGTCCCGGTGTCGGCGACGTCGGACGCAAGCTGAGCCACGCGACCCGCGCGGCCCCTCGTGACGCCGCGCGGCGGTGACGCCTTCGGCGGTCGCGTTGGTCAAACGGTTGAATTGTCATGGCCTGCGGGGTTACGGTGCATCGGCGATGACCATGGTGGTCTGTCACATTGCAGCGATGTGCTCTGATACGAGCAGGAGTGGCACGAGCATGGCGAGAAGATCGATGGGTGTCCTGATCGCGTCCGTCCTGGTGGTCACGGCGGCCGGAGCGCCGGCGCCGGCCTTGGCGGAGCCCGGCTTATCCGGCGCGAAGACCGTCGTCTACGTGGCCGAGGACGGCAGGGAGGGCGCCACCGGTACGAGAACGGATCCGTTCCCGACGGTCGAGCAGGCCCGCGACGCGCTGGCGGGACGGACGAGCGCGCGCCGGCCCGGCCTCGTCTACATCAGGGAAGGCGTCTACCAGACGTCCGAGACCATCGAGCTGAGCGGCCCGGAGCACTCCCATGTCACCTACGCCGCCCACCCGGGCGAGCAGGTCGAGTTCGCCGGCGTCACCACCCTCGATCCCGGCGCGTTCCGCAGGCTGAGCGACCTGCCGGACGAGGCCAAGTGGTCGTCGAAGGCGCGCGTCCCCGACGCGGTGGCCGGCCAGGTCCACGTCTACGACCTGGGCGCCGCGGGCATCCCCGCCGGGGTGATCATGAAGAACGGGTTCAACTGGAAACCTCAGCCGTTCGCGCCCGAGCTGATCACCGACGACGCGGCCCAGACCCTGGCGCAGTATCCGAACGACGCCGGCAAGCTCGACAGCGCCGCCATCACGGTCAAGGATGCGCCGAAGGGAGCCAGGGACTACTTCTCCGACAAGACCGAGGACGGCACCACCCTGCCGTACGAGGACATGCTCAAGCTGCCGGGACCCGTCTACACCGCCGTCGACGCCGCCCTGAAGGAGCGCTCCTCCGCCTGGGCGCCGCCGCAGGGCCAGGAACTCGACAACACGGTGTTCGAGACCGACGGCTGGCTGTCCGGCTATTTCGGCAACAACTACGCCAACGACCGCGTACGCATCGCCTCCGTCGACCCCGCTGAGGCGGAGCTGCGCACGACATATCCCACGATGTACGCCGCCACCGACAAGTGGACCTCGTTCGTCGCCCAGAACGTGCTGAGCGAGCTCGACACCGAGGGTGAGTATTACATCGACCGCTGGAACGACGCCGGCATCCTCTACTACTACCCGCCGGGCGGAACCGTCGAAGGCAGGGAGATCAGCCTGACCTCCTTCGACGCGCCGTTCTTCCAGCTGGAGAACGTGCGCGGGGTGACGCTCAAGGGCCTGAAGCTGAACGGCACCACCGGCACAGCCGTGCGGCTGCTCGACGCGGAGTCGTGCACCGTCGACGGCCTGGAGATCCTGAACGCCAGCATGGACGCGATCGCGATCGGCGAGGCCAACGACGCCATCACGGCCGTCGCCGAATACCGCACGAGCCGCGGCGGCCACCGCAACAAGGTGGTCAACAGCCGCCTGCACGACCTCGGCGGCGGCGGGGTGTTCACCGCCGGCGGCGACCGCGACTCGCTGGAGCGCGGCGGCCACGTCGTGGAGCACAACGAGATCTACGACTTCTCCAAGCTCGCCACCTACACGCCCGCCGGCTACATGTACGGGGTCGGCAACACCTTCCGCTACAACCACGTCCACGACGCGCCCCACATGGCGATCCAGATCATGGGCAACGACATGGAGATCAGTCACAACAGGTTCGAGCGGCTGGTGACGCACGCCTCGGACCAGGGTGTGATCTACGCGGGCCGCGACTACACGTACCTGAACAACGTGGTCGCGTACAACCTGTTCAAGGACATCGGCGCGGACGGCAACCAGGCCGTCTACATGGACGACGGCATGTCGGGGATGGTCGTGCACCACAACGTGTTCGACAACGTCCAGCACGGCCTGTTCTTCCAGGCGGGCCACAGCAACGTCGCCTCGGACAACGTCTTCAAGGACGTGACGTACATCGGGCACGACAAGCTCTACCACGAGGACGACCTGCCGGTGCCGAACTCGAAGGTCGTGGTCGAGCGCTTCAACGACATGCTGAAGCCGGGCGACGGCAGCGGCTTCACGAACACCCGGGAGAACATCGAGACGTGGTACCGCCGCTACGGCCGGCAGTACCCGAACATCCGCGACTGGTACGTCCCGTCCAAGGCCGACGGCGAGCTGTGCACCTCGGTCGACACCACCGAGTGCACGCGAGCGCACGTGTGGGAGAACCCGGACTCCGTGTACGTGCCGTCGCACAACGTGCTGACCCGGTCGGTCAGCATCGCGACGGGCGACTTCGCCTACACCGACGACGCCGGCGGACTGAACGTCAAGACCTTCAACCCGGACTTCGACGCGCACAACGTCAAGAAGGACAGCGCCGCCGAGGTCGCCTTCGATCCCGCCACCGGCAAGTTCGACGCCAGGGCCACGCCGCTCAACCGGGCCGAGGGCTTCGGCCCGGCGTGGGTGCGCGAGTGGAACAGGCGCTTCACCCTGGACGGCATCGGGCCCCGGTAGGGAGTCTCAGCCGTCGGACGGGATGCTCGGCGCGTCCTTCCGGCCGGTCGGCGCGGGAGGACGCCAGCCGAGCACTTCGTCCATGGAGCGCAGCATCAGGTCGGGACGGAGCCGGGCGGCCGTGGACATCGCGAGGTCGCGCAGCCGTACGGCCGGCGCGTTGCGGACCTTGGTGAGCCGGCAGATCGTCATGGACCGGCGGACCACCTGCCACGTGCGGTCGAGGCGGGCGGCGGTGTAGGCGGGCAGCGCGTCCTCGGCCGCGGGGGAGCCGGCCGCCAGGTGGGCCAGGACGACGGCGTCCTCGATCGCCTGGCAGGCTCCCTGGCCGAGGTTGGGCGTCATGGGGTGGGCGGCGTCGCCGACGAACGCGACCCTGCCGCTGTGGAGCGCGGGCAGCGGCGTGGCGAAGGAGAAGATGTCGTTGCGGATGATCCGCGTGGGGTCGGCCGCCCGCAGCAGCGCGGGGATCGGCTCGTGCCAGTCGCCGAACCTGCGCAGCAGTTCCTCCCGCCCGTCCTCGTGGACGGCTCCGGCGGGGGAGACGTCGGTCGCGTACACGTAGACGAGATCTCCCGCCAGCAAGTGGACCCCGAACAACAGCCCCTTGCCCCAGGTCTCCGTGCTCTGGATGGGCAGTCCGGCCCTGGGCACGAGGCCGCGCCAGGCCGTCACGCCGGAGTAGGCGGGGCCGGGATGGCCGGCGAAGAGCGCCTTGCGGGTCGCCGAGTGGATGCCGTCGGCGGCCACGACCAGGTCGGCCTCCAGGTCGCCCGCGCCGGTGCGGACGACCCCGCGGGCTGCGTCCACGCCGGAGACGGTGACGCCCAGGCGCAGGCGGGCCTCGCCCAGGGCGCCGGCGAGCACGTCCAACAGCGCGGCCCGCAACATGACCACCACCGAGTCGCCGTAGCGCGCCTGCGCGTCGTCGTCCGTGGTGTGCACGAGCGGGCGTCCGTCCGGGCGGCGGATGCCCGCCTGCCCCTCGAACCGGCCGAGCCGGCGCACCCGATCGCCCAGGTCGAGCGCGTCGAGCGCCTTCAACGCGTTCGGCGCCATGGCCAGCCCCGACCCCACCGGGGCGAGGTGGGCGGCGCGTTCGAGCACGGTCACGTCCCATCCGGCGCGCCGGAGCGCCACCCCGGCGGTCAGCCCTCCGACGCCACCGCCGATCACCACGGCCTTCGGCATGTCCTCTGCCCCTCTCTCACTACGTCTGTAGTTCCCGCATACTACGCCCGTAGTCGGGCGGCGGTAGAATCGGGTCCCGTGAAACGCTCAGAGCTGGTCGCGGACACGGCCATCACGCTGCTGGCCGAGCGCGGCATGCGCGGGCTCACCCACCGGGCCGTCGACGAGGCGGCCGGGCTGCCGCCGGGGTCGACCTCCAACCTCGCCCGTACGCGCGCCGCCCTGCTGGAGCTGACCCTGTCCCGGCTCGCCGACCTGGAGCTGCGGGCCCTCGGCCCCGCCCTCGCGAGCCCGGCGGCCGGCCCGGCGGGGGGAATCGTGGACCGGGTGGCCGGAGGGCTGCTCGTGCAGCTCAACGACCGTCGGCGCACGCTGGCCCGCTACGAGCTGGCGCTGGAGGCGACGCGGCGGCCGGAGCTGCGCGAGATCTACGACGCCGCGGGCAGTCGTTTCCGCGATCCGGCGGTGGCGCTGCTGGCCGCCCAGGGCTCCCGCGACCCGGTGCGGCACGCCCGTCAGCTCGTGGCCTTCGGCGAAGGGCTCATGTTCGACGCGATCGTGGGGGCCGGCGCCATGCCGACCTTCGAGGAGCTGAGACAGGCCGTCGAGGACCTCCTGGCCGGTATGCTGCCCCAGGACCCCGGTGAGGGCCGCGAAACCTTCAGGGGCCCGTGAGGGTCACCAGGCCGTGGCAGCCGGACAGGATGGCCGTCAGGACCGGATGGGTTTGCTCGTCCACGTCGAGCCGGGCGCCGACGGCTGCCAGTGCCGCGCGTACGCCCTCGGCGTCCGGATGGCCGCCCGCGAGCGACACCAGCTCGGCCGCCGGCAGCCCGGGACCGGCGGGGTGCGGGGTGTCGCCCCAGTCGATGAGGAACGGCACCAGCCCGTCGTGCCCGGCCCGTTCGGGCGGGGTGAGCCGCCATTCGAGTAGGTCGCCGGTCGGCGTGCGCCGCGACATGTCCAGCGGGTCGCCGGGATCGTAACCGCGGGCGCGGGCCCTGGCCGTGACCGCTTCGATGTCGTCGACCGCCACCGCCCAGCCGACCAGCGCCGCCGCTTCCAGCCTGTCGATGCCGAACGGCCGGGACCCGGCGGGGGGCTCCTGCTCCGGGTCGGGCCCGACGATCTCCAGGTAGCTCATGCCGCCCAGGCGGACCAGCCGGTTGGCCGTCCCGAACCCCGGGTGCCGCCCTCCGGCCGCCGGGCGCACGCCGAGCAGCCGCTCCAGTTCCGCGGCGGTGGACTCCAGGTCGGGGGTGGCGTACACGAGGTGGTCGAGGCTCATACGGGTAATTCTGCGTGACGGCGGGTCACCGGCAGGTCAGGCGTGGCCCTCTCGCGGCGTGCTCAGGCGTTCCCGGTGCGGCGGCCACTCGTCGTCGAGGATGCCGAAGCAGACCGTGTCGCGCCAGGTGCCGTCGGGCCTCTTGCGATGGCGGCGCAGCGTGCCCTCGTGCACGCCGCCGATGCGCCTGATGGCGTCCTGCGAGCGTACGTTGCGCACGTCGGTCTTGAGCAGGACCCGGTTGTAGCCGAGCGCGAAGGCGTGGTCGATGAGCAGGAGCTTGCAGGCGGTGTTGACGTTCGTGCGCCAGTGCGCGCGGCCGTACCACGTCCAGCCGATCTCGATGCTCTCGTCGAAGCCGGGCACGTCGGCGTACGTGGTCCAGCCCACCGCGCGTCCGCTCCGCCTGTGCACGACCGCAAGCGGGACGTGCCGGTCGTCGTCGATCAGGTGGCGGGCGACCTTCGCGAGCTCCGACTCGGTGTGCGGCGTGCCCGCGGGCATCCAGCGCCAGACCTCGTCGTCCCCGCCGCCGGCGGCGAACAGGTCGGGCATGTGCTCCATGGCCAGGGGTTCCAGCCGGACGACGGCGTTCTCGAGCACCACGGGTCCGGGCAGCTTGGAGGTCATGGCGGCCACCCTACGGACGGCCGGGCGCTCTCCGTGATGGCCACCTGGGCCCTTTTACGGAGAACCACTGTCGACACTCATACCGGCCGGTCGGTAGGCTCACCGGCATGGACTTCGCTTACGACACCGTCACCGAGGACCTGCGCGACCGACTGCTGCGCTTCATGGACGAATGCGTCTATCCCGCTGAGCCCGCTTTCGAGGAGCAGGCGGCGACCAGCGGGTGGAGCCCGCCGCCGCTGATGGCCGACCTCAAGGACGAGGCCAGGAAGCGCGGCCTGTGGAACCTGTTCCTGCCCGGCGAGCACGGCGCCGGGCTGACGAACCTCCAGTACGCGCCCCTGGCGGAGGTCATGGGCCGGAGTCCCACGCTCGCCCCGACGGCCACCAACTGCGCCGCCCCCGACACCGGCAACATGGAGGTCCTCTCCATGTTCGGCAGCCCATGGCAGCGGGAGGAGTGGCTGCGGCCGCTGCTCGACGGCGAGATCCGCTCGGCGTTCGCGATGACGGAGCCCGACGTGGCCTCCTCCGACGCCACGAACATCGCCACCTCCATCGTCCGCGACGGCGACGAGTACGTCATCAACGGCCGCAAGTGGTTCATCTCGGGAGCGATGAACCCCAATTGCAAGATCCTCATCGTCATGGGCCAGACGAACCCCGACGCGCCCAAACACCGCAGGCAGAGCATGATCCTCGTGCCGCGCGACACCCCGGGCGTGCACGTCAAGCGGGGCATGCACGTGTTCGGCTACTCCGACGCCGACCACGGCGGCCACGCCGAGATCGTGTTCGAGGACGTACGCGTGCCGGCGGAGAACCTGATCGGCGAGGAGGGCGGCGGCTTCGCCATCGCCCAGGCGCGGCTCGGCCCCGGCCGCATCCACCACTGCATGCGCCTGATCGGCATGGCCGAGCGCGCCGTGGAGCTGATGTGCCGGAGGGCGCTGACGAGGAACACGTTCGGCGCGCCCGTCGCCCATCAGGGCGTCGTACAGGACTGGATCGCCGAGTCCCGCATCAGGATCGAGCAGCTGCGCCTGCTCGTGCTCAAGACGGCCTGGCTCATGGACACGGTGGGCAACCAGGGGGCCCACACCGAGATCCAGGCCATCAAGATCTCCACGCCGATCACCGTGGAGTGGATCCTGGACAAGGCCGTCCAGGTGCACGGCGCGGGCGGCGTCTCCCAGGACTTCCCGCTGGCCGCGCTCTGGGCGCACGCGCGCTCGCTGCGCCTCGCGGACGGCCCCGACGAGGTGCACAAGAGGTCACTGGCCTATCGCGAGCTGAAGAGGTGGATGTGAACGAGGCGGAGATCAAGGAGCGCGTGGCCGCGTTCCTCGGCGAGCACGATCCGGGCGGCGACCGGCTGGAGTTCCTGAGGGCCAGGTTCGACGCCGGGCTCGCCTGGGTGTGGTTCCCCGAAGGACTGGGCGGTCTCGGGGCGCCACGGGAGCTGCAGCAGGTCGTGGAGCGGGAACTGGCGCACACGCCGCAGATCAACGGCGGCCTCCAGGGCATCGGCCTGGGCATGGCGGCGCCGACGATCCTGGCGTTCGGGACGGAGGAGCAGAAACGACGTTTCCTGCGGCCGCTGTGGACGGGCGAGGAGATCTGGTGCCAGCTCTTCAGCGAGCCCGGCGCCGGGTCCGACCTGGCCACGCTGGCGACCAGGGCGGTCAGGGACGGCGACGAGTGGGTGATCGACGGGCAGAAGGTGTGGACGTCCGGCGCCCACCACTCCCGGTGGGCCATCCTCGTCACCCGTACGGACCCCGACGTGCCGAAACACCGCGGGATGACGTACTTCGTCTGCGACATGCACGCGCCGGGCGTCGAGGTGCGGCCGCTGCGGCAGATCACCGGCGAGGCCGAGTTCAACGAGGTGTTCCTGACCGGTGTCCGGCTCCCCGACGACCTGCGGCTGGGCGAGGTCGGCGACGGCTGGCGGGTCGCGCAGACCACGCTGATGAACGAGCGCGTCGCCATCGGCGGCGCGCCCGCGCGGCGCGGCGGCGGCATGGTGGCCTCCGTGGTCGAGGCCTGGCGCGAGCACCCCGAGCTGCGCAGCCACGACCTGCACCAGCGGCTGTTGTCGCTCTGGGTGGAGGCCGAGGTGACGCGGCTGTCGGGGGCGCGGCTGCGCGAGCAGCTCGCCGCGGGGCAGCCGGGACCCGAGGGCTCGGGCATGAAGTTGTCGTTCGCCCGGCTCAACCAGGCGCTGACCGGGTTCGACGTCGAGTTCAGACGGGATCTCGGCTACGACGACTGGACGTTCAGGCGCTCCGAGAACGTCGACTTCTACGGGCGCGGGCCCGGCTACCGCTATCTGCGGGCCAAGGGCAACTCGATCGAGGGCGGCACCTCCGAGATCCTGCGCAACATCATCGCCGAACGGGTGCTCGGCCTCCCCTCCGAGCCCCGCGTCGACAAGGACGTGCCCTGGAAGGACCTGCCGCGATGACACGGAGCGAGGGAGGAGCGGTGAGCATGACGCTGCTGTATTCGGACGTCGAGGAGGAGCTGCGGGCCGCCGTACGAGGGCTGCTCGCCGACCGGTGCCCGCCCGCGGCGGTGCTCAAGCGCGTCGAGTCCGAGCCCTACGACCTTGACCTGTGGAAGACGCTGGCCGGGGAGATCGGGGTCGCCGGGCTGCTCATTCCCGAGGAGCTGGGCGGCGCGGGCGCGTCGGCCAGCGAGGCGGCCGTCGTGCTGGAGGAGCTGGGCAGGGCGGTGGCGCCGGTGCCGTTCCTCACCAGCGCGGTGCTGGCCACGTACGCGCTGCTTCCGACCCGTGACACCCTGCTCGGCGAGCTGGCCGAGGGCAGGCGCATGGCCGCGCTGGCGGTCTCGTTCGCCGCCTCCCCCTACCGGCCGGAGCTCGGGGCGTCGCTGAGCGTGGACGGCGAGGGCCGGATCTCCGGCGAGGTCACCGGCGTGGCCGGTGCGGACGTGGCCGACGTGCTGCTGGCCCCCGTGAACGGCGACCTGTACGCGGTCGAGGTGCCCACGGCCGGGGGCATCGCGGTCGAGGTCGTGCCTTCGCTCGACCTGACGAGGCCGGTCGCCACCGTGACGTTGGACCGGGCGAGCGCGAGGCGGCTGGGCGCGTGCGACCTGGCGGAGGTGCTGCGGGCAGGGGCGGCGCTGCTGGCGTCGGAGCAGCTCGGGGTGGCCGAATGGTGCCTCGGCACGACGCTCGCCCACGTCAAGGAGCGTCACCAGTTCGCCCGGCCGATCGGCTCGTTCCAGGCGCTCAAGCACCGGCTGGCGGACCTGTGGCTGGACGTGGTCAGGGCCAGGGCCGCCGCCAGGAGCGCCGCCGCCGACCCCTCGGCCGTGTCGGTGGCCGTGGCCCAGTCGTGGAACGCCGGCGTGGCGGTGCACGCGGCGGAGGAGGCCGTGCAGCTGCACGGCGGGATCGGGATGACCTGGGAGCACCCCGTGCATCTGTTCCTCAAGCGTGCCAAGGCCGGCGAGATCGCGCTCGGTACGCCGGGCGACCACCGGGAGGCGCTGGCCTCACTGGTCGACGTCCGCGGCCCCGAGTGAGGTGAGGAGCAGGTCGGCGAAGTGCCTGCCCACCTGGGCGCCGCTCAGCGGGCCGTCCGCGTGGAACCAGGTGCCCAGGTGGTGCACGGAGCCGAAGAAGTAGTCGACGACCAGCTCGGCGGGGACCCGGTCGCTGAAGACGCCGGTGCGCTGCCCCTCGGCCACGAGGTCGCGGAACCGTTCGTGGTAGCGGCGGCGCTCGGCGCGTACGGTCTTGCGCGTCTCGGGGGCGAGCAGGTGCATCGACCGGAAGAAGATCTTGGAGTCGTCGAGGTTGGCGGTCGTGGTCTCGACGACGTCGGCGGCGGCCCGGTGCAGGCGTTCCTTCAGCGTGCCCGGGCCGTCGGCGATCTGCGCCAGCCTGTCCGTCTGCATGCGCAGCACCCGGCCGTAGATCTCGTGCAGCAGGTCGTCCTTCGAGTCGAAGTAGTGGTACATGGCGCCTTTCGTGACGCCCGCGGCCACCACGATCTCCTGAACGGAGGCGCCCTCGAAGCCTCGCTCGGCGAACAGCCTGGTCGCCTCGGCGAGGATGCGCTGCCTGACCGGTTCTTCTTTCACGTGGTCCCCCTTGGTCACCCGCCTTAGCATACCGACTGGTCGGTTGAGCGCATTGGGTGGTCTTGCAGGTACTAATTCCGTCACCTTAGGCTCGCCTTGGTTAGGAGCGGGTATCTCTTGACCGGCGAGGGATCTTCGGCGTGGCAGATCCTGCTAGACATCTACTCATTCGGGGAGTTTGCCGTGCCAGGTGGCTCTATCTACGTGAAGCAGGACGAAAAGTACACAGGATCATCCCCGCAATGGTGGTACGAGAAGTTCTGGCGCGAGGACGCCCAGAACCGGCGCAGGTCTCGGTACATCAAGGCCGGGGTGGGGCTCGTGCTCGGCGCCGCCGTGGCGATCAGGTTCGACCTCACCGCCTTCTCGCCGCTGTTCGCGCTGCTCTTCGCCGGCCTCGTGGCCGCGGGAGACTGGCTCTACCACTGGCGGGCCTTCCACGCCACAGCGGTCTGGCGGGGAGCGCGGCGGGGTGAGGTGATCACCCGCAGGCACCTGCGCCGGTCACTGCGGCGCCTTGGCTACAACGTCCTCGACGGCCGCGCCATCCGCGGGAAGGCCTCCATCGACCACCTCGTGATCGGCCCAGGAGGCGTCTGGGTCGTCGACAACGAGTCGTGGAGCCCCGACACCGAGATCGCCTGCTACGCGGGGCGGCTCTTCTTCGGCGAGAAGTACGGCTCCAAGACGGCCAAGCCGCTGGTGGAGGCCGCCGAGGCGTTCGCCGAGCTGCTCAACCGCGAGACGGGCATCGCGGTGACCATCACGCCCCTGCTCGCCGTGCACTGCGGCCTGCTGCCCAAGAGCGGCATCGTGCACGCGGAGGGCATCACGCTGCTCAAACCGCGCCTGACCGGCAAGCTGATCAGATCGGCCGAGGGCGGCGTGCTCAGCGACGAGCAGATCGAGGTGCTCACCCGTACGGCGGCCAGGGAGCTCCAGCGGGTCTGACCCCTCAGGCCAGCGTCTCGATGAACGCCGTGAGCTGGGCGACGTTGCGGCACTCGTGCATCGGCACGACCTGCCCGTAGTCGCTCGCGAGCGAGTCGGCCGTGTCCCACTGCCGCCGCGGCTCCGGGTTGAGCCAGTAGGCGTGGCGGGCGCGGGACACGAGCGACTCCAGCACGTCCAGGGCGGGCGGCTGGTAGTTGGAGCGAGCGTCGCCGAGGATCAGCAGCGAGGTCTTCGGGCCGATCGCGTCGCCGTACCGCTCGGCGAAACGTTCCAGCGCGTGCCCGTAGTTCGTCCGGCCGAAGCGCACCATGTCGGCCTCGTCCGCCAGCCTGGCCATGGCCTCCACGACGTCGGCGCCCGGGGCGAAGAACCGGGTGATCTCGTCCACCGTGTCCACGAAGCCGAACGCCCGCACCTTGGCGAACTGCTCCCTCAGCGCGTACGTGAGCAGCAGCGTGAAGTGCGCGAACGACGAGACCGAGTCGCTGGTGTCGCAGAGGACGACGAGCTCGGGCCTGTGCGGTCGCGGGGGCTTGACGTGGACGATCAGCGGCACGCCGCCGCTCTGCAACGAGGCCCGCATCGTCCTGCGGAAGTCGAGCCGGCCGCGCCTGCCCCTCCTGTGTTTGATCGTCAGCCGCGCGGCCAGGCGGCGGGCCAGCGGACGCACCTCCCGGCGCAGCCTGGCCAGGTCGGCCCTCGCGATGCGCAGGAAGTCGATCTGGTCGAGCGGCGGGCGTACGGCGGAGCGGGCGATGCGTTCGATGCCGGAGTCCTCGGCGATCCGGCGGCGCACGTCGGTGGCCACGGCCTCCTCGAAGCGCCGCAGCCCGGCGCCGACCCGCTGCCGCAGGGTCTTCTCGGCCAGTCCGCCGCGCTCGCCGTCCGGCAGCCCGGCGCGGAGGATGCCGGCCATCAGCGTCTCGGGGGACAGGGCGCGCATGACGCTGTAGGAGAACCAGTTCTGCCGCCCGGGCCCGGAGTCCTGGCGGCCGAACCGCCCTACCATGGCCTGGGCGAACGCGCGCAGCTCCGGGTCGGCGCCGCCGGTCAGCAGGCCGGCCAGGTGCTCGCGGAGTTCGGCGACCGTGGCCGTCTCCGGATCGGCCGCGCCGCCGGGTCGCGCGGCCCGCAACCCGGTCGTCGACGCCGGGAACCACAGGTCGAACAGCACGTCGAACCCCGGCCGGTAGGCGGGCTTCTTGACCAGCGTGGCCGCGTACGCGGCGCGCAGCGACTCCCTGTCGGTCAGCTCGATCGCTCGCAGCGCGCCGGCCGCGTCCAGCCCCTCCGCCACCGACACCGGCACCCCGGCCTCGCGCAGCGCGTGCACGAAGCCCACGTGGCGGTCGATCAGCGACCCGGGCTCAGGCATCCGTCAGCCCCAGCTCCTTGATCGCCCTGGCGTGGTCGGAGGCGTGCTTGAGCACGACGCCGAGCGTGCCGGCGACTGTCGCCTCGTCCAGCTCGGCCCGCCCGAGCGCCAGCAGCGTGTTGGCCCAGTCGACGGTCTCGGCCACCGACGGCGCCTTCTTCAGCTCCAGCGCCCTGAGCGTGGCGACCGTACCGGCCAGTTGCTCGGCGAGGCCGGCCCGCAGGCCCGGCACCTGCGCGAGCACGATGTCCCGCTCCCGCTCGGGGGTGGGGTATTCGATGTGCAGGTAGAGGCAGCGCCGCTTGAGCGCCTCCGACAGCTCGCGGGTCGCGTTGGAGGTCAGCACCACGTACGGCCGGCGCGTTGCGGTGATGGTGCCCAGCTCGGGGATCGTCACCTGGAAGTCGGACAGCAGCTCCAGCAGCAGCCCCTCGACCTCGACGTCCGCCTTGTCGGTCTCGTCGATGAGCAGCACGGCGGGTTCGGCGGACCTGATCGCTTTGAGCAGGGGCCGCTCCAGCAGGAACTCCTCGGTGAAGATGTCGTCGTCGGCGCTGGTTGCCTGGATCCTGAGCAGCTGCTTCTTGTAGTTCCACTCGTAGAGCGCCCTGGCCTCGTCGAGCCCTTCGTAACACTGGAGTCTGATCAGCCCGGCGCCGGTGGCCTGCGCCACCGCCTTGGCCAGCTGCGTCTTGCCGACCCCCGCCGGCCCTTCGACGAGGAGCGGCTTGCCCAGCGCCGCGGCCAGGAACACCGACGTGGAGATGGCGTCGTCGGAGAGGTAGTCCACGGCGGCGAGCCGCTCCGTCACGTCGGCGGGCGAGTCGAACATCGATGCTCCTGTCGTCGGTGCCGAACTTTATTCTAGCGTTCGGGCCGGGCTGATACCGATTCGACCAGGATGCGGATCACCGGTATATTCCTCAGCAGTGCCAGCGCCGCTAGCTCAGTTGGTCAGAGCAGCTGACTCTTAATCAGCGGGTCCGGGGTTCGAGTCCCTGGCGGCGCACCAGAAGGAAACCCCAGGCCACTTGTGTGGCCCGGGGTGTTTCGGTTCTCGGCCGTATCCGCCGGCGCCTCCCGCGTGCCACCGTACGGTCCCCATCCAGCTGTGGTTTCGACCTCCTGCGAACGGTAGGTCTCCCTGACCGGGTCCAGGACTTCGCGCCAGGCACGCGTCCGGATGGCGGCCGACCGGCTGAGCAGAGAGTGCCGTGCCTCCGGTTTGATCTCGACCAGGCCGATCACCTGCTCGCGCGCATGGCGGCGAGCCAGCCGCGGAAGGTGTGGACCGTCTCGCCCTTGAAGGCGCCGCGGGTGATCGTGCGCCCCTTGAGCCTGTCCGAGCCTGCGCCCGAAGATGAGCGGGCAGCCTGCCCCAGCCTTGTGGCGGCGGTCCACCGGATGGCCGAGAGAGAGGGGGATCCGTCCGCGCTGCCTGCCGTCGGCCGGCGTACACGAAAGGCTCCAGGTCACGCCCGTGACCTGGAGCCTCCTTCGCTGCTTACCGCTGCGCGGCGGACCGTTCGGCCTCGCGCTTGACTTTCTGGATCTGCTCGTCGGTGACGACCAGGTTGCCGAATTCCTTGACCGCCTGGTAGTAGGTCCAGGCGAGCCCGTCACAGGTGGCCTTGGACACTCCCGAGTAACGCGCGCACACCTGACGCATATCGAAGTAGAAGGCGTCGTCTATGCGTGGTTTGTTGGCCGGGAATTGGTTGACGTCCTTGTAATTGCGGTAACCGAAGTCGTGCCGTCTGCACGACATGCGGAAATCGAAGCCGAGCGGCTGGTCGGGGCTGCTCGAACAGAGGTCGGTGGACCAGTCGAAGGCGTAGTCGGCCCATGCGGACTGGTTCTCCCACGCGTTGCGCCACGCGTTGGCGCTCGTGGTGGTGGGCTGGCTGAACGAGGAGAGAGCGGCGAGTTTCTGCTCCAGCGTCACCGCGTGGGCCGGCAGCGCGAATCCGAATAAGGTGAACAGCAGGACGACGGCGGGGGTGACGAGGGCGATTGAACGTCTGACCATGAAAACCTGCTCCAGAGGCCCGGGGAGATGGCAGGGTTCGCCTGATGTCCTTACGATGACGCGCGATTCCGGGAAAATCCGAAGCAGATCTTGCCCAAACTTCCGGGCAGGCTTCGCGCAGCATTGATCTTTACAATGCGGCGCGGTTCTGTCAGCTGTGCGGTCAGCGGACGGTGCGCCGGGCCAGCAGCAGCCGCGCCGACCAGCCGGCGGCCCACAGCAGGAGCAGGGCCACGAGCGCGCCGCCCAGCATGATCGTCAGCCCGGCGCCGATGTTGGCCCCGACCGTGCCCGCCGTCACGACCCGCCACCCGGCTCCCACGACGGCGCCCGCAAGCAGCACCGGGATCAGCGCCGCCCACCACCGGCGGTCGAACCGGCGCCGACGCGACGCCCGCACCAGCAGGGCCGCCGTCACGCCCGCCACCACCAGCGCGCCCACGCCGACGGCGCGCTCGGCCCACGGGCCGAGGCCGGGCGGGCTGATCAGATGGTCGAGGGTCGTGCCGGGCGGCACCTCCGCGCTGAGGTCGCCCACCAGCCACCAGACGGCCACCGGTACGGCCAGCGCGCAGCCCGCGGCGGCCGCGAGAAGGCCCCGTCCTGAGGGAGATGCCGTGTCTGCCATGAGACAAGTCTTACCGCCACGCGGGCGGGCATGCGCCCGCCCTTCAGCGTCCGCTGCCCAGCGGCTTCACCGAGCACCTGACCACGGTGTGGGTGCCGAGCGTGATCGGCGGTTCGGCCAGCGGATCCTTGCCCGACAACGCCAGGCGTACGGCGGCCCGGCCCAGTTCGGTGTGCGGCAGGTGAACGGTGGTCAGCCCGATGTCCTCGGCGGGGGGCACGTCGTCGTAGCCGACGATCGAGACGTCATCGGGGACGCGCAGCCCGTGCTCGCGCAGTGCCTTGACGGCCCCGGCCGCGATGAGGTCGGTGGCGGCGAAGACCGCGGTGAAGTCGCGCGGTCCCTCGGTCAGGCGCCGCTTCATCGTCACGTAGCCGCTGCGCCGGTCGAAGTGGCAGCACATCTCCAGCGCGGGGGCGGCGGTGACCCCGTGATCGGCGAGGGCGGCGCGATAACCGGCGACCCTGGTGTTCGACGTGCTGTTGCCGGGGCGGATCCCCAGGTAGAGGATGCGGCGGTGCCCGGCGGACAGCAGGTGCGCGGTGATCGCGCGGGCTCCGCCGGTGTTGTCGAAGTCGACCGTGAAGGCCGGCACCCCGTCACCGAGCGGGGGCCGGCCGCACAACACCAGACGGGAGCCGGAGGCCGCCAGCCCGTGCGCGTAGCGCGACATGCGTTCTCGGTAGTCGTCGTCGAGCACCACGCCGCCCACCAGGATCACCGCCTCGGCCCGCTGCTCGCGCATGGTCTGGACGAAGGCCAGCTCACGTTCGGGGTCGCTGCCCGTGGTGCAGATGAGGGACAGGCGGCCCTCGGCGGCGGCCTGCTCCTCCACCCCCTGGGCGATGAGGGCGTAGTAGGGCGAGTCGACCGAGTGGATGACGATGGCCACCGCGCCGGGCGAGGCCACGGACAGCGCCCTGGCCTGCGCGTTGGGCACGTAGTCGAGCTCGCGTACCGCGCGCAGCACCTTGCGCCTGGTGCTCGGGTGCACCGGATAGTCACCGGCCAGTGCGCGCGAGACGGTCGCCACCGAGACGCCCGCGTGCGCGGCGACGTCGCGGATGGTGACACGTCTAGCCGGTCCAGACAACGCGTTCTCCCACGGATCCGTGCCGGCGGTAGTGGGGCTCGCGTCCGAGCCGGACTTCCACCCGCGAGCCGTCGGAATCATTCCACGAGACCTGCTCGCCGTGCACCGAGATCTGCGGGCCCTCGGCGTTCGGGGACCGCCCCAGCCGCACCGCCGAGACGAAGATCGACACGCGGCCGCACGGGTGGACGCCGACGAGGTAGGGGGTCGCGGAGCAGGTGCCGAACGCGTTCTCGTCGTGGCGGAGCGCGGCGGCGGCGGTGTGCCAGCCGTGCAGCCCGGCGATCTCGCTGACCAGTTCCTTCCCGGCCGCGGCGGTCACCGAGGCGGTGAGCCCGCCCGGTGTGACCTCGCACGGCTCGCCGGAGGCGACGGCGTGCCCGCCGTCGCGGACCACGCTGCCCGCGGGGGCGCTCACCCGGTGCACGCGGACCTCCCACGGGCCGTCGAGCACGGACGCGGTCTCCACGACCACCTCCCCGTCGGCGTAGCGGGAGGCGGCGAAGCCGTCGGCGACGCCGATGCGCTCGATGCGGCGGCGGCGGGTGGCCCGCCCGTCGGGCAGCAGCACGGTGAGGTGGTTGTCGATGTTCTCGGCCCGGCCGCCGGGGCCGGTCTCCGGCGCGGTGTGCGTCGAGTAGCCGAGCTTGGCGTAGTGGGGGTCGTCCCTGGCGGTGTCGGGATCGTTGCCGTCGCTGCCATGGTTGACCAAGCGGGTGACGCCCTCGCTCCGGTGCAGCAGCCAGCCGGGCGCGGGGAGGGCCAGGCTGAGATCTCCGGCGTCGGGTTCGGCCGCAGGAGCGCTCCACACCGGGTGGCCGGGGCCGAGCAGCAATCCCAGGAAACCCTTGCTCGCCCAGTAGGGGGAGGCCGGTCCCGAGTAGTTCTGGGTCACGGGCAGGAAGGGGCGGTGCCAGCCCAGGCTGAGCAGGCCCCGCTCGTCGGGCACGCCGTGGGCGGCGAAGTGGTCGAGGGTACGGCCCGCCATCAGGCGGGTGGCGCCCGGCTCGATCGGGGAGGCGTCGAAGAGCGCGCCGAGCCAGAGGGGGGCCAGGCTCGCCATCCGGTAGGTGAGCGAGCGTCCCTGGTGCATGGGGGCGCCGTCGGGGGCGAACAGGTGCCGGTAGCCGTCGAGGAACGTGCGCAGCCGTTCCCGGTGGACCGTCGCGTCGGCGCCCGACATCCTGGTCCACAACAGTGTGTAGAGGTGGATCGCCCAGCCGCAGTAATAGTCGTAGTTCTGGCCGGCGCCGTCGGTGTACCAGCCGTCGCCGACGTACCAGCGTTCCACGTCGGCGAGGTGCCGGTCGATCTCGTCCTGGTCGTACGGACCGCCGACCCCGGCGAGGAACTGCTCGACGATCACCTTGAACAGCACCCAGTTGCACGGCCACGCGTGTTTGCCGACGATGCCGCCCAGCCAGGCGACCACCCGCTCCTGGACCCCGGGGTCGAGCCGGTCGAAGAGCATCGGCCGGGTCTCGTGCAGCGCGATCGCGACGGAGGCGGCCTCGACGATGGTCTGGTGGCCGTCGGCGACGGGCAGCCAGGCGAACTCGTGGCCGGGGTCGGTGCCGTGCCGGAGCCCCTCGGCGTAGCGCTCCAGCAGGGCCGCGGGCGCGGCGGCCGGGTCGCCGGCGAGGCGGAACGCGGCGAGCAGAAAGGTGCGCGCGAACCCTTCGAGCCCGTCGGACTCAGGCCCCGACCTGCTGGTGCGGCCGGGCAGCCGGTATTGCGCGTGACCAGGCGTGGCGTAGGGAGTCACCGCGTCGAGCAGCCCGTCGGCGACGTCGACCCAGTGCTCGCGAGCATGGTCACCGCGCATGACACCTCCATAGTAATGGGTTACATCAAGACCGCCCTGACGATAAGCAGCCGTCCCGTTGTGCGTCAATGGCCCGGGTGGCCGCGGAGTAACGGCCTGCTGACAAATCGCTGGAACTGAACGGTGAACGCCCAGGCCGAACCGGCCACAGCCGGTCACGAACCTCGGAGTCGGGTCTTGACGATCGTGTAACAGGCTCCTAACGTGCAGCGCAACTCGTCGAGTAACCGGTTACTACGCCACCTGCTCCCCCTCGATCCTTGGAGCCTCGACATGACCGATCGGATCGACCTTCCCGGACTCAGCCCTGGAGTCGCGGGCCCGCGCCGAGCTCGTACGGGTGGGCAAGCTGCCGCCGCTGGCCGAACGCCTGCCGGTGGCGGCCGACCGCGGGCAGCGGCAGCGCATCAACATCGCGCGCGTTCTGATCACCGGACCCCGCCTGGTGATCGCCAGCCGTCACGATGATCCCTCCGCGTGGGCGCGGGCCCGCCACAGGAGATAGACGAAGTACGGCGTGCCGATCAGCGCCGTCACGAGCCCAGCCGGCACCTGCGCGGGGGCGATGACCGTACGCCCCAGTGTGTCGGCCAGGCTCACCAGCAGCGCGCCGAGCAGTGCCGCCACCGGCAGGACCCTGGCGGTGCGCGCGCCCACCATGGCGCGTGCGGCGTGCGGGGCCACCAGGCCGACGAAGGCGACCACCCCGACCGCCGACACCGCCGTGGCGGTGAGCAGCACGGCGCCGGCGAGCGCGGTCAGCCGCACCGGTTCCAGGGACACGCCCAGGATGCGAGGGCTGTCCTCGTCGAGGGAGAGCAGGTCGAGGTCCCGGCGCAGCCAGGCCAGCAGCGGCACGGCCAGCAGCAGAGCCAGCGCGACCGGGATCAGCTGCGCCGGCACGCGGCCGTACGTGGAGCCGGACAGCCAGGTCAGGGCCAGGGCGGTGTTCCACGGGTCGGCCTTGACGATGATCAGCACGGTGAGGCTCGTACAGGCGTACTGCACGGCGATGCCGATGAGGACCAGCCGGTCGGAGCTCAGGCCGCCGCGCCAGGCCAGCCCGTAGACCAGGCCGAACGCGGTCAGCGCGCCGGCGCCCGCCGCGCCGGTCATGGCCCAGATCCCGGCCACCGGGGCCATGGTCAGCAGTGAGATCGCGCCGACGCCCGCCCCTGCCGTGACGCCCAGCACGCCCGGCTCGGCGAGCGGATTACGGCACACCGCCTGCACGGCGGTGCCCGCCACGGCCAGGGCCGCCCCCGCCAGCACGGCGGCCAGGACACGCGGGTAACGCTGGTCGAGCACGAACGTCAGACCCCGGCTCGTACGGCCCTGCAGCCAGTTGAGCACGTCACCGGTCAGCAGCCACCGGTCACCCGCCAGCAGGCCGAGGACCAGCGCCCCGGCCAGCAGCGCCGCCAACGTGCCGGCCACGGCCAGGAAGGCCGCGCGCGACCGGGTGGAGCCGATGCGCGCGGCCGGCGGGCGGCGCGTCGGCCCGGCGTCCCGGTAGCGGCGCGCCAGCCACACCATCGCGCCCGCGCCGAGCAGCGTGGTCACGACGCCCGGCGGCACTTCCACCCCGGCCTGCGCACCCATCACGGCACGCAGCGCGATGTCGGAGCCGAGCACGATGAGCACGCCGGCCACCCCCGAAAGGGGGAGCAGCGACCTGTGCCGGTGCAGCCCGGGGATGGACCTCGGCAGCAGCCGGACGATCACGGGGGCGCAGAGGCCGACGAAACCGATCGGCCCTGCCACGGTCACCGCCGCGGCCGCCAGCACGATGGCCAGCAGCGTCAGCCACAACCGCAGGCGCCGTACGTGCACGCCCAGCACCGAGGCCGTGTCGTCGCCGAGCCCGAGGATGTCCAGCCGCGGCCCGGCCAGGATCGCCGCCGCCATCGCCACCGCGATCACGGGGCCGAACTGGGTGACGGCGCGCAGGTCGCCCTGCACGAGAGAGCCGCTGCCCCAGGCGTACAACCCGGTGGTCTCCTCCTCGAAAAGGATCATCACGAGGCTGGTGAGCGAGTGCAGCGCCATCGCCGTGGCGGAGCCGGCCAGGATCAGCCGGGTCGTGCCGCTGCGCCCGCCCGCCGACATGGCCATCACCAGGGCGGCCGCGGCCAGCCCGCCGAACAGGGCGAGGCCGCCGGACACCGGCAGGGGCAGTGTCAGGCCGAACGCGGCGGCCGTGACGATGGTGAGGTGCGCGCCGGAGCTGACGGCCAGGGTGTCCGGCGAGGCCATCGGGTTGCGGGCGATCGACTGCAGCAGCGAGCCGGCCACGCCCAGCGCGCAGCCGACGGTGACGCCCGCCAGCAGCCGGGGCAGCCGCGAGGCGAGCAGGACACGGGCGGCCTCCTCGCTGCCGCCGGAGGCTCCGTCGAAGAGCAGGGCAAGGAGGTCGAGCGCGCCCACCGACGAGGTGCCCTGCGTCACGTGCACGGCCGCCACCAGGACGGTGGCGGCCACGGCGATCAGGAAGACCCCGGCGGCCCCCAGCCGCCCCAGGGGCGTGGCCGGGGGCGCCGGAGTCAGGACGGGGACGCTCAACCCGCGTACGCCTTCACCAGCGCCTCGGCGTACTGCCGGCACGACAGCGGCCCGCCGAAGGTCCAGATGCCGTCGGGCAGCTTGGTGACCTGCCCCTTGGCCACGAACGGCAACGACTTCCAGATGGCGTTGTCCTCCAGGCCGTCGGCGAACACGTCCACGCCGTCGGAGGCGTTGTAGAAGAAGCGGATGTCCGGGTCCTTGAGCGCGGACAGGCCCTCGACGTCGGTGGCGCCGAGCCCCCACACCTCGTCGACCTTGCCGGTCCAGGCGTTCTTCAGCCCGAGGCGGATGGCGACCTGGGAGACGAGCGAGCCTTCGCCGAAGGGGCGGATCGAGATCGTGCTGCCCTGCTTCCACCCGTCGGCCATGACGAAGGGCTTGCCCGCGGCGCCGGCGGCGGCGATCTTCTCCTTGGCCGCGGTCATCGCGGCGTCGAAGTCGGCCATGAGCTTGCCGGCCTCGGCGGTTCTGCCGACGGCGGCCGCGATCCTGTCGAGGTCGTCGCGCATGCGCTTGAGGTTGTCCTTGGCGTCGCTGCCCTTGAACGCCAGCACGGGCACGAACTTCTCCAGCTGGCTCACCAGCGCCGTGTCGCGTTCGGCCTCCATGACGACGAGGTCGGGCTGGAGCGCGCTGATGGAGTCGACGCTGGGCTCCTGCCGGCTGCCGACGTCCTTGACCGAGGCGTCGAGCTTGATGGAGGTGTTCCAGGTGGCGTAGCCCTTCACGTCGGCCACGCCCACGGGCATGACGCCGAGGGAGGCCAGCATCTCGGTCTCGCCCCATTCCAGGCTGACGACCCTGGTCGCCGGGCGGTCGAGGGTGACCTGCTTGCCGCGGTCGTCGGTGACGGTCACGGCGGCGGCGGTCGAGCCGCCGGGGGAGGGGGCCTGCTCGGAGACGGGGGCCTCGGTGGTGCCGCAGGCGCCGAGGGTCACGATCGCGGCGAGCGCCGTCAACGCGCTGCGCAGTGAGGTCATGGTGCTTCCTGTCATGTCGTGGCGGGGACGTCTCGGGTGTGCCGGCCGATCGGCCGGGTGATCACGGTCCCCGTCCTGGGGTCGTGGCTGACCTCGATGCGGATGCCGTACGTGTCGCTGAGCCGGTCCTCGGTGAGGACCTGCGCGGGCGGGCCGTCGGCGAGGACCCGGCCCTCCCTCAGGAGCACGACGTGGTCGGCGATCTCGGCGGCCTGGTTGAGGTCGTGCAGCACGACGCCGATCGCCACGCCGTGCTCGTCGGCCAGGTCGCGGACGAGTTCCAGCAGCTCGACCTGGTAGCGCAGGTCGAGGAACGTGGTGGGCTCGTCGAGCAGCAGCACGCCGGTGTCCTGCGCGAGGCAGGTGGCCAGCCACACGCGCTGCAGTTCGCCGCCGGACAGCTCGTCGACGGGACGTCCGGCCATCGCCGTCACGCCGGTCAGCTCCATCGCCCGGCGGACGGCCTTGGCGCCGCCGGGGTCGCCGGCTCTCCAGCGCCCCCTGTAGGGGTGGCGGCCGTACCCGACGACGTCGCGGACCTGCACGCCGCCGGGAGTGGGGCGGCTCTGCGCCAGGAGCGTCACGCGCCGCGCGAAGTCGCGGGCCGACAGGTCGAGCGCGGAGGCGCCGTCGGCCAGCGTCACCGTGCCGCGGTCAGGGCGGTGCAGGCGGGCCAGAGCGCGCAGCAGCGTGGACTTGCCGCTGCCGTTCGGCCCCACCAGCGCGGTGACGCGGCCGGGCCGCAGCGCGATGCGGCCGTCCTCGACCACGGTGGTTCCGTGGTAGCTGAGGCATAGCTCCGCCCCGCGCAGAGAGATCTCCTCGGTCATGAGGATAGGTTAGGCTAACCTTGCCAAATAATCACTATGTCGCGGTTGCGCACTTTACGGGCTATTTGGCGTTCGCCGGGCGGGCCGGCGCAACCACAGACCGCCGGTGGCGGCGAGGACCACCAGCAACCCCGTCGCCACCAGCAACCGGCCGTCGGGCCCCGCCATGCCGCCGCCTCCGGTCGCCACGCCGCCCTCGGGGGTCTCCGTCACGGTTTTCGTCGTGGTGGGGGCCGGGCTGGTGGTCGTGTCCTCCGGGGTGGAGGTGTCCGGGTCGGGCGTCGGCGAGCCGGTGGTCTCGTCAGGGCTGGGGCTGGTGGACTCCCCGGTTCCCGGGACGGTGAGGGGATATTCCTGGAGCGAGTCCTTGTCGGTGACCTCGCACTCGATCACCCGCTGCTGGGGAGTGGGGCCGAAGTTGACGGCGGCCGCGTGCACCGTGCCCGTGCCCGGGGAGGTCGCGGTGGTCCTCATCTCGACGGTGGTCGCGGGCAGCGTGATCGCCTGGCCCGGAGTGACGGTGCCGAGCTCGCCGGCTCCCGTCGCGGAGGTCAGCCGGTCGATGCCGCTGATGCCGGCGTAGGCGTACATCTTGAGCCCGTCCAGACCGGTCGTGGGGGCGAGCAGGCGGGCGGAACCGACGTAGGAGCCGCGCCAGCCGATCGTCATCTGCGTGCCCACCGTGGCGTCCGTGGGCACCGTCAGCTCGATGTCGAGGCTGATCTGCTGTCGCATGCCCGTCGCGGTGGTTTCGCACGTGTACGCCACCGTGTCGGCGTGCGCCGCCGAGGGCAGCGCGGCGTACGCGAGGGCCAGGGCTAAGGCCGGGACGGCCAGTCGTACGCGCAAGGCGGCTCCTTGAGGCAGATGGTGCGCAAGAGGAGACGGCGCACGACGGCATTTGGTTGACAGTTGTGTCCGCATCGGGACAACACCAGCTTTTCACCCTCGGCTGGTCCGTGGCTGGTTCCTGACATGACCGAACCTCGCCAAGCCTTGAAGCCCCATGACCAGCAAGGTTGTGTCACATTGGACCGGCTGAAATGACGTACATATGGAGGAATGTGATGTGGCCTGGTCGATGGGTCCGGCGAGGGGCCGCGGTCGCGGCCGTGCTGGCGATGGGCGTGACACCGGTGCCGGGAGCGCGGGCCGACGCCGTGCCCGCGCTCTTACCGGCCGAGCGCCCGCGCGACTACGACGTCACGCTGATCACCGGTGACAAGGTGCACATCACCGTCGGCGAGGACGGCAGGCAGCGGGCGAGCGTGACCCCGCGAGACCCGGCACGTTCCGGCTTCCGGATGGTGGACCACGGCGGCGAGTTGTCCGTGGTGCCCGCCGACGTGGCGGCCCTCGTGCCGGAGAAGCTCGACCCCGCGCTGTTCAACGTGACCTCGCTGGCCGCCCAGGGCTACACCGACCAGCAGACCGGCTCCATCCCGCTGATCGTGCGGCAGGGCGCGGGCGCCGCGCCTCCGACCGGGCTGACGGCCGTCACCCGGCTGGAGAGCATCGGCGCGACCGCGGTCAAGCTCGCCAAGAAGGACGCCGCCACGTTCGCGGCCGGCCTGGCCGCGGGCGTGGACAAGATCTGGCTGGACCGAAAGATCACCGTACGGCCGGTCACCAGCGCGTCCACCGCCGGGGCGGCGGCGAGGGCGGCGGCCGACGGCGCCGGCGCCGGCACCACCGTCGCCGTCCTCGACAGCGGGATCGACGCAGGCCACCCCGACCTGGCGGGCAAGGTCGCGGGCGCGCGCGACTTCACCTACGACGGCGACGGGGTCGACCGGTACGGCAGCGGCACGGCCATGGCGGGCGTCATCGCGGGCAGCGGCGCGTCGTCCGGAGGCACGTACACGGGCGTCGCTCCCGGCGCGCGGCTGCTCAACGGCAAGGTCATCGACGGCTCCGGCGGCGGGCTCGCCTCCTGGGCCATCGCCGGCATGGAGTGGGCCTCGGGGGAGGCGGGCGCCGACGTCGTGACGATGGCGGTGAGCGTCCCCGGCCAGGGCGGCCCGCTCACCGACGCCGTCAACGAGCTGACCGCCAGGAACGGCACGCTCTTCGTCATGAGCACGGGCGACCGGGGCTGCGAGGCCTGCGTCGACAGTCCTGCGGACGCCCCGGCCGCGCTCACGGTCGGAGCCGTGGACGCCAACGGCGAGCCGGCGGAGTTCTCCGGCCACGGGCCGGTGGGCCTGCACCGCGCGGTCAAGCCCGAACTGAGCGCGCCCGGCGTAGGCGTCGTCTCGACCAGCGCGGCGAACCTCCAGCCCGCTGAGCCCGTCGGCGACCACTACGGCCGCTTCTCCGGGACCGCCTTGTCGGCGTCGTACGCCGCGGGCGCCGCCGCGCTGCTGCGCCAGGCCAGGCCAGGCATCACCGCTCCCGAGATCAGGTCCGCGCTCGTGGGCGGCTCGGAAGCGCTGCCCGGCGTGCCCGTGGACGAGGGCGGCGCGGGCCGGCTCGACGTGGCAGGGGCGCTCGCGCGCACGGTGCTGGCCGGCGACGCAGTGCTCGACTTCGGGCTCACGACGGCCGGCGCCGGCGAGCCGGTGACGCGTACGGTCTCCTACCGCAACTTCGGCGCGGAACCCGCCACGGTCGCCCTCGACGCCGCCGCCCCGTTCACCCTCTCCGCGACCGAGCTCACCCTGCCCGCGGGCGGCAAGGGCCAAGTGGACGTCACGCTCGACCCCGCCAGGACGCCGGCGGGCTGGGCCCGCGCAGAACTGGTCGCGACACCCGCCGGCGGCGCCGCACTGCGGACGCTGCTGACCGGCAACGTCGAGGAGCGGCGGGTCGAGCTCCGGGTGTCCGCCGTCGCGCGGGACGGCCGGCCCAGCCGCGTACTGCCCAGCGTGGTCGACGTGGACGACGGCGCCCTCTTCGGCCGCGGCCTGCCGAGCGACCCGGACAGGCCGTGCGAGTCGGACGACGGGTTCTGCTGGCTCGTCCCGCCGGGCACGTACTCGATCCTCGGCATCATCAACACCCTGCGCCCGGGAGCCACCAGGCAAGGCCGCGGAGACGTCGTCGACCAGAGCTTCACCGGTTATCCGGAGATGAAGCTCACCCGCGACACCCACGTCGTGCTCGACGCGCGCAAGGCGGTCGCGGTGAGGATCGACACGCCTGGCCACCGCACCGCGCGCAACCGCGGCGCGGCCACCAAGCTCGTCCACACGAGGCTGCCGGTGAAGGGCCCCAGGCACACGGAGAGCTTCCTCCTGGATGGCCGCCTGGAGGAGAACTACTACCTGCAGCCCACCGGCACGGTGAGCAAGGGTGAGTTCGCCGTGGCCACGCGGTGGCGGCTGGAGGCCCCGGCGATCACCATGCGGACGCCCGGCGTCGACCTCCATCCCAGATACGTCGATCCGGTCTACTTCAGCAACCGGTCCACGCAGTACCCGCGGCTCGACGGGACCGCGGTGCTGACGGTCGCCGACGCCGGTGACGGCGCGCTCAAGGGCCTTGACCTGCGCGGCCGGCTGGCGCTGATCCGCCGCACGCCCGGCGCCTCCGTCTCGGCCCTCGCCAACGCGGCGGGAGCGGCCGGCGCCCGCATGGTGGCGATCTACGGCGACACGCACGTGACAGGGAACGAGAGCCTGCTCACCGTGCCGACGGTGACGCTCGCGGAGCCGGAGGGCGAACGGCTGGCCGAGCGGGCGAGCCGCCGGCGCGTCCAGGTCGTCGCCAAGGGCGTCGTGGCCAGCCCTTACGTCTACGACCTGTACCTGAGCGAGGAGGGCCGGGTCAGGAAGCGGCCGTCGTACGTGGCGGCGCAACGTTCGCTGGCCCGCGTGGACACGGCCTTCCACGCTCAGCTGACCGACGATGTCACGCTCTCCGAGGTCAAGTACGGCTGGATGCCGTGGGAGAACTTCTCGTGGGACTCGTCCAGGACAGTGGCCAGGGCGCCGCGCGTACGGACCGACTACCTGAGCCCGGCCCCCGGCGTCCGGTGGCACAGCGCGGCCGACATGCCGGAGCGGTCGTACAACGCGATCTTCCCTGAGGACAAGCAGGGCGTGATGACCGTCAGGGACGCCACGCGCGGCTACCGGGCGGGCGAGCGGATCGAGCGCACGTGGCTGAGGCATCCGGTGGCGCCGGGGTTCGCGGCGGACTCGCCCACGCAGCGGCAGGGCGACGTGCTGACCGTGGACATGCGCGCCTTCGTCGACGCCGAGGGGAACACCGGCAGCCGGCCGACCGACCCGTTCCCGCACGGATACGTCTCGGACTGGCGTATCTACAAGGGTGACGAACTGATCGGCAGGACACAAACGGGTGGTTCAGGCCGGATCGTGCTGCCGCCGGAGCGGGCCGGCTACCGCGTGGAGTACACCGTGGAGAACCGCTCCTCCTGGGCTCGCCTGTCCACCAGGACGAGGACGGTGTGGACGTTCGACTCGGAGCATGCCGAGGGCGATCCGGTCAGGCTGCCGCTGCTGGCCGTGGCGTACGACGCGCCCGTCGACCTGCGCAACCGCACCGCCTCGACCAGGCTCGGCCTGACCGTGTCCCACCAGGCGGGCGCGCAGGGCCACCCGATCAGGAAGGTGAGCCTTGAGACGTCGTCGGACGACGGCAGGACCTGGCGTCCCGCCCGCCGGCTGCGCGACACGGGCCACGGCACGTACGCGGCCACCATCGAGCGGCCCGCGCCGGGCGTGGTGTCGCTGCGGGTGACCGCCTCGGACGCCGCGGGCTCGACGGTCACGCAGGAGGTGATCCGGGCGTACGGGACCCGCTGACCCGAAACATCGTCTCCGGCGTTGACGAAGATTACGGATCCGGATAAAGTCTGTCTCCGCCAGAGACGATGTTTTTGCCGCGCGGGTGCTTCTGCCCGTCGTGGTAGTAATGAGATCCGCGGAGGAGGCAGGAAAGACCGAGTTGGCACCATGACCGAGCACTACCTGGGCGTTCTCGGCATCGCCGAGGCGCTGGGAGTGACCCGGCACGCGGTGCACAAATGGCGCTCCCGCTATCCGGGAGACTCCGATCACCCGTTCCCCGAGCCCGACGTCGAGATCGACGGCGCGCCCGGCTGGCGTCCCGACCGGGTGCAGGAGATCGTGCGATGGCGCGACGGCCTGCCCGGCAGGGGCGCGGGCGGCGGCCGTCCGTCCGCGGCCCGCCAGGACTACCTGAACGCCGCCCTGGCACAGGGTCTCGACCGCGACGAGGCCCTGCGCGCGCTCGCCGCGTTCGTCGCGGAGTTCCCCGAGATGACCGAGCCGCAGGTCTGCGCCTGGCTCATGGAGAAGTGGCGCCGCTAGCCTGCCGGATCCCCAGCGATCAAGGAGACGCGCGATGGCCCATCCTCCCCGCCCCGGACGCACCC
>NZ_SMJZ01000052.1 GCF_004348345.1 Nonomuraea longispora | reverse complement strand
GGGCCTGGGCGGGTTCGAAAGGCGCCCGGTATTCCGGCTCCCGCGGTTCCTCGGCCTCGGTCGCGGCCTTCGCCTCAGCCTCGTGGGCCCGCTGCGAGCGGCGTACGCGGGTGACCCGGAGGGTGACCAGGACGAGGGCGGCCAGGGCCGCCACGGCGATGTAGAGCCAGGTCGGCCAGGTCTGCGTCAGCGGGTCACGATAGAGGGCCAGCGCTCCGGGCAGGCCATCGGTGAAGGTGGGCAGGGTGATGTCGGACAGGCCGGCGGGGGCCTGCCTGCCGGGTTCGCGCTGGGCGGAGCCGATCATGATGGCCAGCCCCGCGATCTGGCCCGCGGCCACGGCTCCGCCCGCGTACAACGCGGCGAACGGCACCAGGACGAAGGCGCGCGGGCGCACCGAGCCCATGGCGAAGGCCACCAGCAGCGCGATGACCAGAGAAAGAGCCAGGGGGAGAGGAAGTCCGTTGCCGAACGTCGTGACGCCGCTGGGCAGGCTCTCCTGCAGAAGCGCGGCCGCCCCCAGCCCTGCCGCGCAGATCAGCCCGGCCAGCAGGCCGACGATCAGTCCGGATAGCAGGCCGGACCGCTTGTGTGACATCTCAGCCCCCAGAGAATCACGAATTTACTCCGACGAGTCGGGCACTTTACTCGAACCTCTCAAAACGCGCCGCAAGAACGACGATTCACAGGGGGGCACCTGAAGTGGTCTAAACCAATTTGAGTCCGATAAGGTTCGTGGTTGAGGTACCAGCCCGCCATCATTTGTTCGAGGAGATCGGTTCCCGATGAGCATCCGCGTAGGCGTCAACGGCTTCGGCCGCATCGGTCGCAACTTCTGGCGCGCTGTCGCCGCCAGCGGCAAGGACATCGAGATCGTCGCGGTCAACGACCTGACCGACAACGCGACGCTCGCCCACCTGCTGAAGTACGACAGCATCCTCGGCCGGCTGCCCTACGAGGTGAAGGCCACCAGCGACGAGATCACCGTCGAGGGCAAGGCGATCAAGGTCTTCGAGGAGCGTGACCCGGCCAAGCTCCCGTGGGGAGACCTGGGCGTCGACGTGGTGCTCGAGTCCACGGGCCTGTTCACCGACGCCACCAAGGCCAAGGCGCACGCCGACAATGGCGCGAAGAAGGTCATCATCTCCGCGCCCGCGAAGAACGAGGACGTCACGATCGTCCTGGGCGTCAACGACGGCGCCTACGACCCGGCCAAGCACACCATCATCTCCAACGCCTCCTGCACCACCAACTGCCTGGCGCCGATGGCCAAGGTCCTGCACGACACCTTCACCATCGAGAAGGGTCTGATGACCACCATCCACGCCTACACGCAGGACCAGAACCTGCAGGACGGCCCGCACAAGGACCTGCGCCGCGCCCGCGCCGCCGCGCTCAACGTGGTGCCCACCTCCACCGGCGCCGCCAAGGCCATCGGCCTGGTGCTGCCCGAGCTGAAGGGCAAGCTCGACGGCTTCGCCATGCGCGTGCCGATCCCCACCGGCTCGGCCACCGACCTCACCGTCGACGTCGGCCGTGAGGTCACCGTCGACGAGGTCAACGCCGCGGTCAAGGCCGCCGCCGAGGGCCCGTTCAAGGGCATCATCAGCTACACCGAGGACGCGATCGTCTCCTCCGACATCGTCACCGACCCGGCCTCCTGCATCTTCGACGCCGGCCTCACCAAGGCCATCGGCAACCAGGTCAAGGTCGTCGGCTGGTACGACAACGAGTGGGGCTACTCCAACCGCCTCGCCGACCTGGTCGAGCTGGTCGGTCGCGGCGCCTGATGCGGCGAGGGAGTGCCACCGTCCGCACGGGCGGCGGGAGTGAAGCGACCGGAGCGACGCAAGGCTGCGGTGGACGGCGACCGAGCCCGCCTCGCGGGGTGAGCCATGGGCAGGAGCACGAGCATGCGCACGCTTGACGATCTCGACGTGAAAGGTCGGCGCGTGCTCGTGCGCGCCGACCTCAACGTGCCCCTCGACGGGGAGACGATCTCCGACGACGGCCGCATCCGCGCGTCCGTCCCGACGATCAGCGCGCTGACCGGCGCGGGCGCCAAGGTCGTGGTCTGTGCCCACCTGGGTCGGCCCAAGGGCGAGGTCACGCCGGAATACTCGTTGCGGCCGGTGGCCGCGCGGCTCGGGGAACTGCTCGGACAGGATGTGGCCTTCGCCTCCGACGTGGTCGGCGACAGCGCCCGCGGTTGTGTCGAGTCGCTCCAGGACGGCCAGGTCGCGCTCCTGGAGAACCTGCGCTTCGAGCCGGGCGAGGAGTCCAAGGACGACGCCACGCGGCGCGCCTTCGCCGAGCGGCTGGCCGGGCTGGCCGAGCTCTACGTCGGCGACGGCTTCGGCGCGGTGCACCGCAAGCACGCCAGCGTCTACGACGTGGCCCAGCTGCTGCCGCACGCGGCGGGCGGGCTGGTCGTGGCCGAGGTCGAGGTGCTGAAGAAGCTGACCGAGGAGCCCGAGCGGCCCTACGTGGTCGTGCTGGGCGGAGCCAAGGTCTCCGACAAGCTGGGCGTCATCGCCAATCTGCTGACCAAGGTCGACCGGCTGCTCATCGGCGGCGGCATGGCCTACACCTTCCTCAAGGCGCAGGGCCACGAGGTCGGCAGGTCGCTGCTCCAGGAGGACCAGCTCGACCAGGTCCGCGGCTTCCTCGAGGAGGCCGCCAAACGGGGCGTCGAGCTCGTCCTGCCGGTCGACGTGCTGGCGGCCGTCACCTTCGCCGCCGACGCCGAGCACGAGGTGGTCGAGGCCACCGCGATCCCCTCCGACCGGGAGGGTCTCGACATCGGGCCCAGAACGCGCGAGCTGTTCGCCGGCAAGCTGGCCGACGCCAAGACCGTGTTCTGGAACGGCCCGATGGGCGTGTTCGAGTTCGACGCGTTCGCGGGCGGCACGAAGGCGGTAGCCGAGGCGCTGATCGCCCGGACCGCCGGCGACGGTGCCTTCACCGTGGTGGGCGGCGGCGACTCCGCGGCCGCCGTTCGCCGGCTCGGCCTGCAGGAAGACGGGTTCTCGCACATCTCCACAGGCGGCGGGGCCAGTCTCGAATATCTCGAGGGCAAGACCCTCCCCGGACTCGCGGCTCTGGAGGCGTGACGTGACGACCCGCAAGCCGCTCATCGCCGGCAACTGGAAGATGAACCTCAACCACCTGGAAGCCATCGCGCTGGTCCAGAAGCTGGCCTTCGGGCTCAGCGACAAAGACTTCGACAAGGTCGAGGTCGCCGTCCTGCCGCCCTTCACCGACCTGCGCAGCGTCCAGACCCTGGTCGACGGCGACAAGCTACGCATCGTCTACGGCGCCCAGGATCTCTCTCAGCATGACTCCGGGGCCTACACCGGCGAGGTGTCGGGTGCCATGCTGGCCAAGCTCGGCTGCACCTACGTCACCATCGGGCACTCCGAGCGGCGGCAGTACCACGGCGAGGACGACGACCTCGTCAACGCCAAGGTGCAGGCCGCCTACCGCCACTCGCTCACCCCCATCCTGTGCGTGGGCGAAGGACTGTCGGTGCGTCAAGAAGGCCGCCACATCGCGCACAGTCTTGGCCAACTCGACGGAGCGCTGCGCAAAATCACGGCCGAGCAGGCAAAATCGATAGTGGTGGCCTACGAACCGGTGTGGGCGATCGGCACCGGCGAGGTGGCCACCCCGCAGGACGCTCAGGAGGTCTGCGGAGCGTTGCGAGTGAGACTCGCTGAGCTCTACGACCCCGAAGTGGCCTCTGCGGTCCGTATCCTTTACGGTGGCTCGGTCAAGTCAGGCAATATCGCAGGAATCATGGCTCAGCCCGATGTCGATGGCGCGCTCGTTGGTGGTGCGAGCATCGACGCGGGGGAGTACACGAAGATCTGCCGTTTCTCCGATATGCCCGGCTAACTGAGCCGTTCTGGGGGTGCGACTTGACATCAGGCCGTACCCTCAAGAAGCAAGTCTGACTCGTCACGCGTAACAGAGCATTGAAGGAACAGGCATACCGTGGTACTCGGAATCTCTATCGCCCTCATCCTGGCGAGCCTTCTTATGATCCTGCTCGTCCTGATGCACAAGGGCAAGGGCGGCGGCTTGTCCGACATGTTCGGCGGCGGGTTCTCGTCGAACTTCGGTGGTTCCTCGGTGGTGGAGCGCAACCTCGACCGGCTGACCGTCATCACCGGCGTCATCTGGTTGGTCTGCATCGTCGCTCTCGGCCTGCTGCTGCGGCCCTGAGCTAGCAAGTCAACGCGTGACAGTGATTCTCCCCCCGTGTCTGCGCGCGGGGCGATCGAGCGAGGAGTTCATCCGTGGGTAGTGGCAACGCGATCCGTGGCAGCCGAGTCGGCGCCGGCCCTATGGGGGAGGCCGAGCGCGGCGAGGCAGCTCCGAGAGTGCGGGTCTCGTTCTGGTGCGCCAACATGCACGAGACGCGCCCCAGCTTCGCCAGTGACGCGGCGGTCCCCGAGCTGTGGGACTGCCCCCGTTGCGGCCTCCCAGCCGGACAGGACGAGGCGGCACCGCCTGCCCCGCCCAAGAACGAGCCGTACAAAACGCACCTGGCTTACGTGAAGGAGCGCAGGAGCGACAAGGACGGCAAGGCGATCCTCGAGGAGGCGCTGGAACGCCTGCGGAGCAACAAGTCCCCCTGGTAGGCGTGTCGACGGAAGGGCCTCAGCGTTGCGCGGGGGCCCTTCCGCCGTTACCGGGCGGGCTCGTCAGCCGCGCTCACTTTGCGCCGTTCCAGGCCGGCCTGCACCGGGTGGATGTGGGCGTCGACGAACTGCGGCGTCAGCAGCCCGCCGTCCGGGCCGACGGTCTCGCGGGGGAGACGCGCCAGGTCTCGCTCGGAGGCCCACCGCGGCGATCATGCCGTCGCGCACCAGCACCGCGTCAGTCGCGACGCCGGGCGCGAACACGCGGCTCCCTCGGGAGAGCGTGGTCATCGGATCTCCCTCGCCGCCGGTAGGTCGGGTATGGAGCCATATACGGTGATGAATCGGCATATTTCCTGATGAAACACATCGTTAGTGGCGGTGTAACAGCCACCAGGCATGCTCGTGGCCATGGGATTCTTGCGCATCCGGACCACGGTGGACGAACGCCCCGGACGGCTCGCGTCGCTGGCGGCGGCCCTGGCCGACAGAGGCGGCAACATTCTCGGGCTGAGCGTCCAACCCGACACTGACGGAACCGTCGACGAGTTCGTCGCCGACATCCCCGCACACCCCGAGACCGTGCGCCAGGCATTGGAGGCGGCCGGCGGCAGCCGGGTCCAGGTGGTGCCCGCCACGGCCCACGAACTCACCGACGAGCCCACCAGGGCCCTGCTGCTGTCCTCCCGGCTGCGCTCGATGCCGTGGCGGCTGCCTGAGCTGCTCGCCGAGCTGTTGCGCGCGGACGATGCCCGTTGGATCTATGGTGAACCCGTGCACGATCTTCCCGACCCCACCCTGCTCGTCGTGCCCGTGGCCGCCAGGCGCGCGGTCCGGCTGCGCCGCGGCGAGCTGCCCTTCACCTCCACGGAGGCGGCCAGGGCCGCCGCCTTCGCCCGGCTCGCCCAGCCGGTCGCCGAGCAGGAGGGCGCCGAGCGCGGGGTCAAGCTCGCCGACGGGGCGGAGGTCACGCTCCGCACGCTCACCTCGATCTACCGCGAGGCCGTACGTGACCTGCACGACAGATGCTCACCCGAGTCGCGCAGGTTCCGCTACTTCACCGCGCTGCCGGCGCTGCCCGAGCGCGTGTTCGACCGCATGTGCGACAGGAACCGGGGGCATGCGCTGGTCGCCGGGCACGACGGGCAGGTCGTCGGGATGGCGAACCTCCTGTTCACCTCCGATCCCGGCAGCGCCGAGATGGCCGTCCTGGTCGAAGACCGCTGGCAGGGGCGCGGTCTCGGCACGGCGATGGCGAGGGCGCTGGTGAACGCGGCCCGCGACCTCGGCTACGCCGAGATCAGGGCGACGATGTTGTCCGACAACGCCCGGATGCGCCGGCTGCTGCTCTCGCTGGGCGCCACACTCTGCTACACCGAGGACCCGGGGGTCGTGGCAGCCCGGCTGCCCGTGGGCGTGATGGCCTCAGCCTAGGCCCTCTTCGTCCTGCGGCTTCCTGGCCGGCGGCTGGATGCCCAGGTGGCGTTCGATGCGCTCAAGGCTCTCCTGGATCTGCGTGAGGCGTTCGTCGAGCGCGGCGCCGCCGGAGTGGAACATCTCGGCGGGGCGTACTTTGGGGCCGTGGCCCACCCGGTCGAGCAGGCGCTGGCGTACGTCGGTCAGGTCCGCGCCGGCGTCCATGAGGGCTCGGGCGGCCAGCCCTTCGCCCTCCCTGACCAGCCCGAGCAGGATGTGCTCGGTGCCGATGTAGTTGTGGCGCAGTTGCAGCGCCTCGCGCAGCGACAGCTCCAGCACCTTCTTGGCCCGTTGCGTGAACGGGATGTGCCCGCCCGGTGACTTGGCGCCGCGTCCCTCCTCGCGCTCGACGAAGGCGCGTACGTGACCCAGCTCCACACCGCAGCCGTCGAGCACCAGGGCGGCCAGCCCTTCGCCCTCGTGGATGAGACCGAGCAGGATGTGCTCCGTGCCGATGCGGTCGTGGTCCAACCTCCGGGCCTCCTCCTGTGCGAGGACGACGACCCTGCGCGCACGGTCGGTGAAGCGCTCGAACACCGGAGTCTCCGTTCGACATGGGGGGCTGCTTCCACTATGCGCTAGAAACCCGCGGATGTGGGGTATTTGTCTAGTGTGGATCTTGACGAGGTGGCCGGCCGGCTCTACGCGCTGCCGCCGTCCGAGTTCACCGCCGCCCGCACGGCCGAGGCCCGCGCGGCAAAGGACGCGGGTGACGTACGGCTGTCGCGCGAGATCGCGAAGCTGCGCAAGCCGACCGTGTCCGCCTGGGCGGTGAACAGGGTCGCCCGCGAACACCCCGGCGAGCTGGGTGAGTTGCTGGAGGTGGGGGAGCGGCTGCGCGCTGCCTGGCAGGAGCAGGACGCCGAAGCGCTGGCCGATCTGACGCGGCGCCGCGGCGAGGTGACGCGTACGGTGGGCAGGCTCGCCAGACAGGCCGGTGACCTGTCGGCCGCGGCGTCCGCCGAGGTGGACCAGACCCTGGACGCCGCCATGGTCGACGCCGACGCGGCGGGGCAGGTGCGGCGCGGCACCCTGGCGAAGCCGCTCAGCTACAGCGGCTTCGCCCCGGCCCCGGTGCGGCGCGAGCGGCCCGCCGCCCGGAGAAGACCGGCACCCGACGAGGAGGCCGCCCGCGCGGAGGAACGCGAGGAGGCCGAGGCCAGGAAGGCCAAGGAGCGTCAGGAGGCCGAGAACGCCCACCGCGAGTGGCGCGAGGCGCTCGAAGCGGCCACGAAGGAGCACGACGAGCGAGCCGACAAGGTCGCGTCGCTGGAACGCAAGCTGGATGAGGCGCGCAGAAGGCTGGCCGACAGCCGTCAGCGGCTCGAGGTCGCCCAGCGCGAGGAACGGCACGCACGGCGGCGACTGGAACGCTGACCCACGAAGCGTGACCGGCAGGGCCGAGCCCATGTCCCTGGGGCGCTGTGCTTAGGGCCGCCCGCCTGGACGATGTCGTCCCACCACGAGCCGAGCCGGCCCGGTGCCGCCACCGTACGGCGTCCACGGCCGTTGCGCGGAAGCCCGCCGCCCGCAGCAGCGCTGTGAAGCGCGGTGGTGTGTCGTGGGCGGTGCGCGATCGTACGCTTCGGCGTTGGTCACGGATCTCAGCCTAGCCCCGCCCGGAAAGCGGACACTTTCATGTGAGATTCGGTGTGAAAGGCTGTCGTCGCCCCTCCACCAGCTCGTATCGTCGTCGCCATGACCATCGACGCCTTCATCGACGCCCTGCCCAAGGTCGAGCTTCATGTGCACCTGATCGGCTCGGCCTCCGCCGCGACCGTGCTGGAGCTCTCCCGCCGCCACCCCGGCAGCGGTGTCCCCACGACGGAGGAGGAATTGCACCGCTTCTACACCTTCCGCGACTTCCCCCACTTCGCCAAGGTGTACGGCGCCGTGAACGCGCTCGTACGCGAACCGCAGGACGTGGCCACGCTCGTGCTCGGCCTGGCCCGCGACCTTGCCCTCCAGGGCGCCCGTTACGTCGAGCTGCAGGTCACGCCATACGCCCACCACGTCGTCGGCATGCCCATGCGCGAGGTGACCGAGGCCCTGGACCTGGCCGCCCGCCGCTCGGCGGCCGAGTACGGCGTGGAGACGGCCTACATCTTCGACATCCCCGGCGAGTACGGCGAGGAGGCCGCCAGGATCACCGTCGAGCACGCTCTGCAGGAACCTCCCGCCGCGTTGGTAGGTTTCGGCATCGGCGGGATCGAGCAGGAGCGCCGGAAATATCGTGATGCCTACCGTTCTGCGTTCTCTGCGGCGCGCGCGGCCGGCCTGCACAGCGTCCCGCACGGCGGCGAGATGACCGGCCCGGAGACGATCTGGGAGGTCATCGAGGGCTACGGAGCCGAGCGCATCGGCCACGGCATCACCTGCCTGTCGGACCCCCGCCTGGTCGCCCACCTGCGCGAGACGCAGCTGCCCTTGGACGTCTGCCCCACCTCCAACCTGTGCACCGGCCAGGTCGCCCGCCTGGAGGACCACCCGCTGCCGCGGATGCTGGAGGAAGGGCTGTACGTCACGCTCAACAGCGACGACCCGCCGATGTTCGCGACCACGCTGGCCGGGGAGTACCGGCTCGCGGCGAAGGTCTTCGGCCTCGGCGCACAGGAACTGGCCCAGCTCGCCCGCAACGGGGTCCAGGCGTCCTACCTGGCCGAGGGGCGCAAGCAGGCCCTCGTGGCGGAGATCGACGCGCTCGTCGCGGCCGGCTGACCCCGCACCCGGGTGCCCGCCGGGAGCGCCTACGGTGAGGCCATGCGGCCCAGGCCCGGCGGGATCTTGCCCGCCGCCGCCCGGTCCAGGAGGAACAGGGTGCGCGCCCGTCCCCTGGCGCCCGCCGCCGGCACCTGCACGGGCCCCGAATCGGACAGGGCCAGCCGCACCGCGCCCGCCTTCTCCTCCCCGGCGGCCACCACCCACACCTCGCGCGCCGCCTGGATCGCGGGCAGCGTCAGGGACATGCGCGTGGGCGGCGGTTTCGGCGAGCCGTGCACGGCCACCACCGGGCGCGTGTCGTAGAGCGCGGGCATGCCGGGGAACAGGGAGGCCACGTGGGAGTCGGGGCCCATGCCGAGCAGCATCACGTCGAAGCTCGGCACCGGGCCATGATCCTCCGGCCTGGCGGCCTTGCGCAGCTCGGCGGCGTAGGCGTCGGCGGACTCCTCGGCCGTCATGCCCGAGTCGGGGCCGCGCATGACGTGCACCCGCTCAGGGTCGAGGTCGACGTGGTCGAGCAGGGCCTCGCGGGCGCCGGTCTCGTTGCGCTCCTTGTCGCCCGTGGGCACGAACCGCTCGTCGCCCCACCACACGTCGAGGCGCCGCCAGTCGACCGCGTCGCGGGCGGGCGTCGCGGCGATGGCGGCCAGCGTGGCGATGCCCACTGTGCCACCGGTCAGCACGATGGACGCCGACCCCTTGGCCGACTGCACGTCGACCAGCCGGGTGATGATCCGTGCCGCCACCGCCTTGGCGAGGACGTCGGCATTGCGGTGTACGACAACACTGGGCACGCTCACGAGCACTACTATCTCACCAAATCCAGCCAGAAACCCCCGGGCGGCCGGGCCGCCCGGGGAGGAACGTCATCCCTTGTACGTGCGGGCGAAGTGTTTGACCGCGGCCTCGTAGATTTCGTCACTGTCGAGCCTGCGCAGCTCCTCGACCAGCAGTTCGGAGGTGTGGCGCCGGGCCAGGGCCACGTTCCTGTCGGGCTGGCCCGGCCGCGACAGCGTGGCCAGGCGGGCGTCCGTCCTGCAGATGGACAGCTCGCCGCCGTCGTCGAGGCGCAGGCGTACGGAGGTCAGGCCGGGGCCCGCCGAGTCGGCGACCTCGATCGGCGCGCCGAGGCGCTCCGACAACCACGAGGCCAGCAGCGGCGCGCTCGGGTGCCCCTTCACGGCCCCCACGACGCCCTCGACAACCTGGCCCACCGGCTGGTCGAACGCGGCGGCCAGCAGGCTGCGCCACGGCGTCAGCCTGGTCCACGACAGGTCGGTGTCGCCGCGGGCGTACCCCTTGGCCCTGGTCACCAGCGACGTGATGCCGCCCTCGTCCAGGCCCTTGGCGTCGGTGATGCGCCGCTGCGCCAGCGCGCCGATGGAGTCCTTCGACGGCACCTCGGGCGCCGCGCCCGGCCACCACACGACGACCGGCGTGTCGGGCAGCAGCAACGGGCTGACCACGGAGTCCGCGTGGTCGACGAGCTCGCCGTACAGGCGCAGCACCACGACCTCGCCGGGCGTGGACTCGCCGATGCGCAGCTCGGCGTCGAGCCTGATCGGCTCGTCCTCCTCGCGCTTGATCACGACGATGATGCGGGAAGGGTGCTCGCGGGCCGCCTCGGTGGCGGCGCGCAGGGCGTCGTACTGGTGGCGCTCCTCGCAGACGACCACGAGCGTCAGCACCATGCCGATGGCGGGTGCGCCCATCTGGTGGCGCAGGTGCATGAACTGCGCCGAGATCTTGCCCGCCGTCGTGTCGGACAACATGAACGTCGTCACGGGCGCTCCTCCGTCGATCGCGCGGCGACAGCCGTACCGGACGTGACAGCTCGTACGGTCACTAGAGCCTCCTCCAGACGCGGCCGTCGCGGGCCATCATCGCGTCGGCCGGCTCCGGCCCCCACGACCCCGACTCGTAGCCCTCCGGCTGGCCCTGCGTGGCCCAGAACTCCTCGATCGGGTCGAGGATCTTCCACGACAGCTCGACCTCCCGCTGGTGCGGGAAGAGTGGCGGATCGCCGACCATGACGTCGAGCAGCAGCCGCTCGTACGCCTCGGGGGACGACTCGAGGAACGACTCGCCGTAGGCGAAGTCCATGGAGACGTCGCGCACCTCCATGGCCGTGCCCGGCACCTTGCTGCCGAACCTGACGGTGATGCCCTCGTCCGGCTGGACCCTGATGACGAGCGCGTTGTGGCCGAGGATCTCGGTGTCGTCGGCGCTGAACGGCAGGTGCGGCGCCCGCTGGAACACCACGGCCACCTCCGTCACCCGGCGGCCCAGGCGCTTGCCGGTGCGCAGGTAGAACGGCACGCCCGCCCACCGCCGGTTGGCGATCTCCAGCTTGATGGCGGCGTACGTCTCCGTGGTGGACGAGGCCGAGATGCCGTCCTCCTGCAGGTAGCCGACGACCTTCTCGCCGCCCTGCCAGCCCGCTTTGTACTGTCCGCGCGCGGTGTTGAGCCCGAGGTCGGCCGGCAGCCGCACGGCCTTGAGCACCTTCTCCTTCTCCCGGCGCAGCGCGGAGGCGTCGAACGAGGTCGGGTCTTCCATCGCGACCAGCGCGAGCAGCTGAAGCAGGTGGTTCTGGATCACGTCGCGGGCGGCGCCGATGCCGTCGTAGTAGCCGGCCCGCCCGCCGATGCCGATGTCCTCGGCCATCGTGATCTGCACGTGGTCGACGAAGCTGCGGTTCCAGATCGGCTCGTAGAGGTTGTTGGCGAACCGCAGCGCCATGATGTTCTGGACGGTCTCCTTGCCCAGGTAGTGGTCGATCCGGAAGATCGAGCTCTCTGGGAAGGCGGAGGTGGTGATCTCGTTCAGCTCGTGGGCCGAGCGCAGGTCGTGACCGAACGGCTTCTCGATGACCACCCGGCGCCACGACCCCTCGGGCGCGTCGGACAACCCCGTCCGCTTGAGCTGCTCGACCACCACGGGGAAGAACTTCGGCGGCACCGACAGATAGAACGCGTAGTTGCCCCCGGTGCCCCGTGTCTCGTCGATCTCGTTCAAGGCCATGGCCAGCGCGTCGAACGCCCCGTCGTCGTTGAACTCGCCGGGGACGAAGTGGATGCCTTCGCGCAGCTGCTTCCACACCTCCTCGCGGAAGGGCGTCCTCGCGTGCGCCTTGACGGCGTCGTGCGTCAACTGGGCGAAGTCCTGGTCCTTCCAGTCTCGCCTGGCGAACCCGACCAGCGAGAAGCCCGGCGGCAGCAGCCCACGGTTCCCCAGGTCGTAGATCGCCGGCAGCAGCTTGCGCTTGGCCAGGTCGCCTGTCACGCCGAACAACACCATCACACACGGTCCGGCCACCCGTGGCAGCCGCTTGTCACGCGGGTCGCGCAGCGGGTTGGCCGCCAGGACTTCCATGGTGGTGGAGGTGCCCGCGGCCGAGGTGGCCACGGTCGCGGCCTCCTCCGCGGGCGCTGCCGGATCTGTCATCTCAAACCTCCTGTGCGGCTGCGAGCAGACGCGCGACTCCAGCCGCGCGGTCGGTCACGTGCAAACGTACGGCGGGGCGCCCGCGGGTCTCGACGGCGCCGAGGTCGGCGAGGGCCTGCGCCAGCTGGAGCCGGCCCAGGGTGTACGGCCGCCCGGGGACCTCGACGTCCTCCGCCGCCGCCCCGGTGATCAGCAGGAACACGCCGTTCTGGGGCCCGCCCTTGTGGAGCTGGCCGGTCGTGTGCAGGCAGCGCGGCCCCCATCCGAAGGTCACCGGCCGGTCGGTGCGCAGCGCGAGCAGCGCCCGCAGCGTGGCCGCGTCGGCCATCATCCAGGCGTCGGTCAGCTGCTCGAAGCCGGCGCCGTCCGGCACCGGAGCGTCGAACGCGGCCAGCCGGTCGAGATAGGCCATGATCGACAGGTGACCGCCGGCCGGAACGGTGTGCAGCAGCTCGGCGAACAGGCCGGGCAGATCCTTGGCCGTGACCCCGCCGTACACCTCGACGGGGCCGTCGGTGAACGCGGGAGCACCGGCCGGCAGATCGGGCAGGGCCAGCAGCGCGTCGGTCTCGTCGCGCGCGCCCGCCTCGTCCGGCCGGTCGAACGGGTCGACCTCCAGCAGCAGCGCGGCGACGGCGGCGGCATATTCCCACACAGGGAACTGCGCGCCCAGGGGCCCGTCGACGCGTACGTCGCCGACGTCGGACTCGATGGCGACGACCAGCTCGTCGCCGCTGCGGTGGGGATCGGCGCCGACGACGGGCAGGATGCCCCTGCCCCGCTTGCCGGTGGACCCCGCGATGAGTTCCTCGATCCAGCCGGGCAGCCCGGTGATGGCCGAGAGCTGGTCCTCGAGCAGCAGCTTGTCGCGCCCGCCCAGCGCCGCGCCGCCGAGCGCCGCCCCCAGGTCGAGCCCGGGGTTGCCCGTGTCGAGCGACAGCAGCGGCAGCGCCTGGCCGGCGTCGTCGAGCAGGCGCTCCACGCGCGCGCCCGCCAGCGCGCAGGCCACCAGCGTGTACGCCGACAACGCCGGGACGCGGCCGCCCGAGCCGGGGGCCGACAGCAGCACCTGGAGGCCGCTCTCGCGGGCCCGTGCCTCCAGCGGCGAGCCCGGCCCGGTGACGACCACGATCCGCTCGGCGGGCGCGATGCCCGCCTGCGTGAAGTAGCGCTCGTAGACCCGCAGCAGGGCGTCGGTCTCCAAGGCCGAGCCGGCCGCGTCGGCCACGACCACGATCGTGGCATCGGGCGGCTCGGCGAGCGCCCGCAGCACCTGCCCCGGATCGGTCGTGTCGAGCACCGTGAGCGGCACGTCGTCGGTGTCGCAGATCACCTCCGCGGCGGCGGGCGAGCCGCCCGCCCCCGCCAGCACCACATGCGTCAGCCCCTGCGCGCGTGCTCGTTCGGCGAGGCGGCCCAGCTCGGGCAGCAGCTCGCGCGAGCCGCGGTACGGCGCCTGCGGGTCTCCCCGCCGGCCTGGGCCGGCCGGCGTGCCCGCTTCGGCGTCCTCACCCCACAGCGTGGGGTCGCCGGCGGCGAGCCGCGCGGGCACGCCGTCGGCGACGAGGCGCCCCGCGGCGGAGGCGGCGGCCGAGGCCACCCCCTCCTCGCGGCAGGAGACCTTCATCACGGGACCAGGTTCTTGCTGACGCTCTCGAGCAGCTCGTTCCAGGACGCCTCGAACTTGTCGACGCCCTCGTCCTCCAGCACCTTCACCACGTCGTCGTAGTCGACGCCGGCCTCCTTGAGCGCGGCCATGGTGTTCCAGGCCTGCTCGTAGAAGGGGCGTACGGTGTCGCCCGAGACGTTGGCGTGGTCGGCCGTCGCGTCGAGCGTCTTCTCCGGCATCGTGTTGACGGTGCCGGGGACGACGAGCTGGTCGACGTAGAGGGTGTCGGAGTATTCCGGGTTCTTCACGCCGGTCGAGGCCCACAGCGGCCGCTGCGGGCGGGCACCCGCGGCGCGCAGGAGCTGCCAGCGCTCGGAGTTCATCACGTCCTCGAACGCCGCGTACGCCAGGCGCGCGTTGGCCACGCCCGCCTGGCCCTTCAGCTCGGGCTTGCCGAGCTTGTCGAGCCGCTTGTCGATCTCGGAGTCGACGCGGCTGACGAAGAACGACGCCACCGAGTCGATCTTGCTGAGGTCGAGGCCCTTGGCCTGCGCCGCCTCGAGGCCGGCAAGCCAGGCGTCCATGACCGCGCGGTAACGCTCGAGGGAGAAGATCAGCGTGACGTTGACGCTGATGCCCTCGGCCAGCGCCTGCGTGATCGCGGGCAGGCCCTCCACCGTCGCCGGGATCTTGATGAACAGGTTGGGCCTGTCGACCAGCCACCACAGCGCCCGCGCCTCGGCCACGGTCTTCTCGCTCTCACGGGCCAGGCGCGGGTCGACCTCGAGCGACACCCGGCCGTCCACGCCGCCGGTGGCGTCGTAGACCGGGCGCAGCACGTCGGCGGCCCAGCGGATGTCGTAGGCGGTGATGGCGCGTACGGCCTCGCCCACGTCGACGCCGCGCACGGCGAGGTCGTGCAGCTGGGCGTTGTACGCGTCGCCCTTGCTGAGCGCGCTGGCGAAGATCGTCGGGTTGGAGGTCACCCCGACGACGTTCTTCTCGCGGATCAGCTGCTCCAGATTGCCGGTGCGCAGCCGCTCACGGCTGATGTCGTCGAGCCAGATGGCGACGCCCTGGCCGGACAGCTTGTTCAGGATCTCACTCATGTTCGTTCAGTTTCCCGTCGTCTCGCCCTTTTCCTGACCGAGCTTGGCCAGGCTCGCATGTGCCGCCGCGGCCACGCGCTCCGCCGTCAGCCCGAACTGCTCGTACACGGTCTTGTACGGGGCCGACGCGCCGAAGTGTTCGAGGCCGACGACCTCGCCGCACTCTCCGACGAACTGGTGCCAGCCGAGGGCGACGCCCGCCTCGACCGCGACCCGAGCCCGGATCGACGCAGGCAGGACCGTCTGCCTGTATGCGGTGTCCTGCCCGTTGAACCATTCGACACACGGCATCGACACCACGCGCGTCGGGATGCCCTGCCCCTCCAGCAGCTCGCGGGCGTTCACCGCGATCTCCACCTCGCTGCCCGTGGCGATGAGCAGGACCTGGGGCTGGCCGTCGGAGGCCTCGCGCAGGACGTAGGCGCCCTTCGCCACGCCCTCGGCGCTGGTGCCCTCGAAGACGGGCAGGTTCTGGCGGGTCAGGGCCAGCGCCGCGGGGCGGTCGGTGTGCTGGAGCACCGCCTTCCAGGCGTACGCGGTCTCGTTGGCGTCGGCCGGGCGGACCACGTCGAGGCCGGGGATCGCGCGCAGCGACCACAGGTGCTCGATCGGCTGGTGGGTGGGGCCGTCCTCGCCGAGGCCGATGGAATCGTGCGTCCAGACGTACGTGACCGGCAGCTTCATCAGCGCGGCCAGGCGCACCGCCGGGCGCATGTAGTCGGAGAAGACGAGGAACGTGCCGCCGTAGGGGCGGGTGCCGCCGTGCAGGGCGATGCCGTTGAGAATGGCGCCCATGGCGTGCTCGCGGATGCCGAAGTGCAGCGTGCGGCCGTAGCGGTTTCCCGGGAATTCCTTGGTCTGGTATTCCTCGGGAATGAAGGACGGCTCGCCCTTCATCGTGGTGTTGTTCGACTCCGCCAGGTCGGCGGAGCCGCCCCACAGCTCGGGCAGCACCGGCGCCAGCGCGCTCAGCACCTCGCCCGAGGCCTTGCGGGTGGCCATCGAGGCGCCCGGCTCGAACGACGGCAGCGCCCTCGCCCAGCCGTTGGGCAGCTGGCGCTGCGAGATGCGGTCGAGCTCCTCGGCGCGCTCGGGGTTGGCCAGGCGCCACTCGGCGTAGCCCTTCTCCCACTCGGCGTGGACGGTGCGCCCGCGCTGGGCGAGGCCGCGGGCGTGCTTGAGCACCTCGTCGGGCACGTCGAAGCTCTTGGCGGGGTCGAGGCCGAGGACCTCCTTGGTGGCGGCGACCTCCGCCTCGCCCAGGGCCGAGCCGTGGATCTTGCCGGTGTTCTGCTTGTTGGGCGCGGGCCAGCCGATGATGGTGCGCAGCCGGATGAACGACGGCCTGCCGGTCTCGGCCTTGGCCGCCTGCAGCGCGTCGTGGAGCGCCTGGACGTCCTCGACGTAGTCGCCGCTGTCGGTCCAGTCGACGCTCAGGGTGTGCCAGCCGTAGGCGTCGTAGCGGGCGACGACGTCCTCCGACTTGGCGATGAGCGTGTCGTCCTCGATGGAGATCTGGTTGTCGTCCCAGATGACGATGAGGTTGCCCAGCTTCTGGTGGCCGGCGAGCGAGCTGGCCTCGTGGCTGATGCCCTCCTCGATGTCGCCGTCGCTGACGAAGCACCAGATGTGGTGGTCGAACGGAGAGGAGCCCGGCTCGGCGCCCGGGTCGAACAGGCCGCGCTCGCGGCGGGCCGCCATGGCCATGCCGACCGCGTTGCCCAGGCCCTGGCCGAGGGGGCCCGTCGTGGTCTCGACGCCGGCCGTGTGGCCGTGCTCGGGGTGACCGGGCGTGAGGCTGTCCCACTGCCGCAGCCGCCTCAGGTCGTCGAGCGACAGGCCGTAGCCGGAAAGGAAGAGCTGGATGTAGAGCGTCAGGCTGCTGTGGCCGCACGACAGCACGAAGCGGTCGCGCCCGATCCATCCGGGATCGGTCGGATCGTGGCGCATCACGCGCTGGAAAAGCAGGTATGCGGCGGGGGCCAGGCTCATGGCGGTGCCGGGATGACCCGAGCCCGCCTTCTCCACTGCGTCCATCGCCAGGGCTCGAACGACGTCGACCGCCTTCTTGTCGAGGTCGGTCCATTCGAGGGCTGGCACGAGTTCGGTGCTCAAGTGCTCGATCTCCGGAATCTAGTTGTCATCGGTCACGCCGGTTTGGCTATCCCGCCCACACGGACCCTAACCGAGTGGAGGCGACGATCAATTCCCGTTCCACTCCGGCGTCCCACGTGGGGCGCAAGCCCCCCATTGGCCGGACCGGCCGACCCTGCGACTACAGTTTGGTTGTTCGCAGAGGCGTCACGGCGCCCACCCATGGATCCGCTCTAATCAGAGGTTACGCGTTGACCCCGCTCTCGCTGGAAGCGACTCCTCTCAGGCAGGAAGCGCCCTCGTACAGGCTGGAAGCGCCTTGACGGTGCTCACCAACAGGCAGGCGACGGCCCCGGCCCCGAAGGCGGGGGAGCCGCGTTCGATCGGCATGATCGTCAAGGCCTACATCGCGCTCACCAAGCCGCGGATCATCGAACTGCTGCTGATCACGACGCTGCCCGTGATGTTCCTGGCCGCGGGCGGGCTGCCGCCGCTGTGGACGTCCGTCGCGGTCATGGTGTTCGGCACCCTGTCGGCAGGCAGCGCCAACGCGCTCAACTGCTACGTCGACCGTGACATCGACCAGAAGATGCGCCGCACCAGGCGCAGGCCGCTGGCGCGGCACCAGGTCTCGCCGCGCGGTGCGCTCGTCTTCGGCGTCGTGCTCGGCGTGCTCTCCACCGTGGGGCTGTGGCTCACCACCAACGCGCTGGCGGCGATGTTGTCCACCGGCGCGATCCTGTTCTACGTGCTCGTCTACTCGATGATCCTCAAGCGGCGCACCGCCCAGAACATCGTGTGGGGCGGCATCGCGGGCTGCATGCCGGTGATGATCGGATGGGCGGGCATCACCGACCGGCTCGCCTGGGCGCCGCTGGTGTTGTTCGGGGTGGTGTTCTTCTGGACGCCGCCGCACACCTGGACGCTGGCCATGCGTTACAAGGAGGACTACGCGGCGGCCAAGGTGCCGATGCTGCCGGTGGTGGCCACTGAGCGGCGGGTCGTCATGGAGTCCATCGCCTACACGTGGGCGACCGTGCTGTGCTCGCTGGCGCTGTGGCCGGTGGCCGGCACCACGCTGTTCTACCCGGCCGTGGCGGCCGTGCTCGGCGTCGTGTGCCTGTGGGAGGTGCACCGCCTGCTGGCCAGGCTCAACGCCGGCAAGAGCGGTGTCGCCCTGCGTCCCATGCGGTTCTTCCACTGGTCCAACGCCTACCTGGCGCTGCTGTTCCTCGCGGTCGCGATCGACCCGCTGCTCGCCTGACCTTCCGTCCGGCCGTTGCGCCGGGCTCCTCTTCGTCCCTATAGTGCATATATGAATAGCTCTTCAGGTGTTATCACGGGTTTGGACGGCTGCGCGGTGCAGGAGCCGGACGCCGCCAGGGTCGCGGCCACCCGCGACCGGCTCGTGACGCCCGAAGAGGCCACGCGGCTGGCCGAGCTGTTCCGGCTGCTCGGCGACCCGACCCGGGCCCGGCTGCTCTACGCCCTGCTGGAGGCGGGGGAGCTGTGCGTGTGCGACCTGGCCGACGCGGTCGAGGTGACCGACACGGCCGTCTCCCACGCGCTGCGCCTGCTGCGCACGGCGGGCATCGTGGCCAGCCGCAGAGCCGGGCGGATGATCTATTACCGGCTGGCCGACGCCCATGTCCGCATGCTGCTCGACCTGAGCCGGGAGCATCTGAAGGAGACCGGATGAGCGCTGATCGCCGCGGGCACGGGCACGGGCACGCGCTGAGCGCCACCGCCGACAGGCGCTACCTGGCGGGGGCGCTCGCGCTCATCGTCGGTTTCATGGCCGTCGAGGTCGTCGCAGGTGTGATCGCCAACTCGATCGCGCTGATCTCCGACGCCGCCCACATGCTGACCGACGCGAGCGCCATCGTGCTGGCCCTGCTCGCCATGCGCATCGCCGCGAGGCCTCCCAGGGGCGCCTACACGTTCGGCTGGAAGCGGGCCGAGATCCTCTCGGCCCAGGTCAACGGTGTGACGCTGCTGCTGCTGGTGGCGTACTTCGTCTACGAGGGCGTGCACCGGCTCATGGAGCCGCCCGAGGTGTCGGGGCCCGTCGTCGTGGTCACCGCGCTGGCGGGCATCGGCGTCAACGCGCTGGCCGTCTGGCTGCTGTCGAAGGCCGACCGGCGCAGCCTCAACGTCGAGGGCGCCTTCCAGCACGTGCTCAACGACATGTACGCCTTCATCGCCACGGCGCTCTCGGGTGTCGTGGTCTGGCTGACCGGCTTCCGCCAGGCCGACACGATCGCCGCACTGGTGGTCGCCGCGCTCATGCTCAAGGCCGGATGGGGGCTGCTGCGCGACTCCGGCCGGGTGCTGCTGCAGGCGGCGCCGAGCGGGCTCGACCCCGACGAGATCGGCCGCGTGCTGGCCGCCGACCCCGACGTCGAGGAGGTGCACGACCTGCATGTCTGGGCGGTGACGAGTGGCTATCCCACGCTGTCGGCCCACGTGATCGTGGCCGAGGGCTCCGAGTGCCACCGCGCGCGCACCCGCCTCGCCGATCTGCTGCACGAACGCTTCGAGATCGGGCACACCACGCTCCAGGTCGATCACGGCCTGCCCGGCCTGGACCCGCACTGCTCCGACCCGCACGGACCCCGTCACTCTGATCCGTTAAAGTCACCCTATGGCGACCCGTGATCCACGCTGGGTGTTCAAGGACCGCCCTTCGTTCGCGTTGATCATCGGGCTGGTCCTCACCGGCATCTGCGCTCTCGTCTCGTTCTCGTTCGACGTGGTGTTCAACGGCGCGCCGGTGCAGTTCTTCATCGCGCTCATGCTGGCGCTCGCGCCGGTGCCGCTGCTGCTGGCCGCGGTGCTGGCGCTCGACCGGATGGAGCCTGAGCCGCGCAGCAACCTCATCTTCGCGTTCGCGTGGGGAGCCGGGATCGCGGTGCTGGTCGCCGGCGTCATCAACTCGCTCAACCTGCACTACATCATCGACACGGCCCGCCTGTCGGAGGCCAGCGCCCGCAACATCGCGGCCACGTTCGGCGCGCCCGTGGTCGAGGAGACGATGAAGGGCCTGGTGCTGCTGGGCCTGCTCCGGTTCCGCAGGGCCGAGCTCGACGGGCCGACCGACGGCGTCATCTACGCGAGCATGGTCGGCCTCGGCTTCGCCATGAGCGAGAACGTCAGCTACTACATCGCCGCGCTGTCCGGCTCGGGCGTCAAGGGGCTGGCGGTCACGGTGGTGCTGCGCGGCATCCTGTCGCCGCTCGCGCACCCGCTGTTCAGCTCCATGATCGGTGTCGGGGTCGCCTACGCGGCCCAGCGCGGCGGCGGCGATCGCATCTTCCCCGTCCTGGCCGGCTGGTCGGGCGCGATGATCCTGCACGGCCTGTGGAACGGCCTGGCCTCCTACGGCGGCTTCCCGGGGCTCGTGGTGGCCTACCTGGCGCTGCTGGTTGTGCTCGTCGTGCTCATCGGCGTGGTGTTCAGGGACCGGCGGCGCATCGTCGCCCTCATCCAGCGTTACCTGCCGCCGTACGAGCCGACCAAGCTGGTCACGCAGGCCGACATCTACATGCTCTCCACGTTCACCAGGCGGCGGCAGGCCCGGCAGTGGGCCAAGGCCCACGGCGGCAAGCGCGGGTTGCGTGCGATGCGCGACTACCAGCTCGCCGCCACCGAGCTGGGCCTGCTGCACGAGCGGGCGGCCCGTCACATGGTCGACGAGCAGACCTTCCACGAGGAGCAGCGGGCGCTGCTGGAGTGCATGAGCACCGCCAGGGCGGACTTCCCCGTGCGGGCGACACACGCAGGCTCGGTCGCCAGGGGCGGCTCACCGTCGGGCTACGCCCCCGGCTGACACGGGGCGCGCGTGCGTACGGAAGGGTTCTTCGAGAGGGCGCACCTTTCCGGACCTTCTCCCGCAAAGCGTGTCCCTCGCAGGACGGGGGAGTGGCGGACTTAACGCCTGAAACCCCGCGATTCCGCTCAGGCGACGGCGTGTGCCGCGGTGGGGGAGGGGCCGGCGGAGGCGGCCTCAGGGGCGCGGGTGCGCAGCGAGGTGGCCACCCGCAGCGCGGCGATCCAGACCAGCGTCGAGCCGAGGACGTGCAGCAGGACCAGCATGGCGGGCACGGCCAGGAAATACTGGATGTAGCCGATCACGCCCTGGGCCAGTTCCACCGCGAAGAGCGCCAGCGCCGCCCGGCGCGCGGGGCGCGGGGCGTTGTTCACGTGCAGCGCGAACGCCAGCGCGAACGTCAGCCCCACCACGACGTAGGCGATGTCGGCGTGGAAGCGTGCCACGACCTCGATGTCGAGGTCGAAGCGGGAGGCCATGGCGTCGCCCGAGTGCGGCCCCGTGCCGCTCACCACCACGCCGGCCACCAGCAGCACGAACACCGCCGCGAGCAGCGCGTGGCCGAGCCGCCTGATGTCGCGGTGCGTGACCCGGCGCGCGGGGCCGTCGCCCTCGCCCGCGCGGGCGTACAACATCCAGCAGGCGGCGATCAGGCCACTGGAGATCAGGAAGTGCGCGCCCACGGTGAACGGGTTGAGCATGGTGCTGACCACCAGCCCGCCCCACAGCGCCTGGGCCACGATGCCGACCGGCTGCAGCCACGCCAGCAGCACCAGCGAGCGCCTGCGCGGCCTCATCCGCAGCGCGGAGAGCACGCACGCGACCCCCACGGCCAGCACCAGGAAGGTGAGCAGCCGGTTGCCGAACTCGACGGCCATGTTGAGCGGCGAGACCTCGGGGTGCGCGACCGGGACGAAGCTGTCGGGCGTGCACCTCGGCCAGGTCGGGCAGCCCAGACCGGAGCCGGTGACCCGCACTCCCGCGCCCGTCACCGTGATGCCCGCGTTGACCACCACGGACGCCATGGCCCAGCCGCGCATGCTGGTCTCTGTGGGCGCCCAGAAGGAGAACAGGCGGCGCACCAGGGGGTGGGGATGGTCCGTGGGTAGCTTCACGTATCGATGGTAAGGGCCGGGCAGGGCGGTCCCGGGAACAGGGCTTCTCAAGGTCATTGAGTATGTGACATATTACTGTTGGGAGGTGGTGGCGTTTTGTCCGACGTGATCGTCGTCGGCGCCGGCGTGGTGGGAGCGGCCTGCGCCTACTACGCCGCACGGGCGGGACTCGACGTGACCGTGATCGACCGTGGACCCGTGGCGGGCGGCACGACCGGCTCGGGCGAGGGCAACGTGCTGGTGTCCGACAAGGAACCAGGACCCGAGCTGGAGCTGGCCGTCCTGTCCAACCGGCTGTGGCGCTCACTGGCGCAGCGGTACGGCGGCGACGGCGGGTTCGAGTTCGAGGCCAAGGGCGGGCTCGTCGTCGCCGAGACCCCCGAGATCCAGGAACGCCTCGCCGGCCTCGCGGCCAAGCAGGACGTCGAGCACACCCTGGTGCCGGCCGGATCGTTGCGCGACTACGAGCCGCACCTCGCCGGCGACCTCGCCGGCGGCGTCCTCTACCCGCAGGACGCCCAGGTGCAGCCCATGCTGGCCGCCGCCGCCCTGCTCAGGCACGCCGCGCGCAGCTACGGCCAGGGAGCGCTGCGACTGCGGCTCGGCACCGCGGTCACCGGGATCACCCGCTCGGGCGGCCGGGCGACGGGGGTTCGCACCTCGAAGGGCGACGTCCGCGGCGGCGCGGTGATCAACGCGGCCGGCACCTGGGGCGGCGAGGTGGCCGCGCTGGCGGGCGTCGACCTGCCGATCCTGCCCCGGCGCGGCTTCATCCTCGTCACAGAGCCCCTGCGCGAGCCGCTGATCAGGCACAAGGTCTACACCGCCGCCTACGTCACCAACGTCGCCAGCGACTCGCCGGAGCTGGAGACGTCCGCCGTCGTCGAGGGCACCCCTGCGGGGACCGTGCTCATCGGTGCCAGCAGGGAACGGGTCGGATTCGACAGGACGACGTCGGTACCGGTGCTCGCGCGGCTCGCCGGGCAGGCGGTCGCGCTGTTCCCCACGCTGCGCGACGTGCGGGCCATCAGGTCCTACTGCGGGTTCCGGCCGTACTGCCCCGACCACCTGCCCGTCATCGGCCCCGACCCGCGCATGCCGGGGCTGTACCACGCGTGCGGGCACGAAGGCGCGGGCATCGGGCTCGCCCCCGCGACCGGGCACCTGCTCGCCCAGCTCATCGCCGGCCACAGACCCGACCTCGACCTCAGCCCTTTCCGGCCCGGCCGCTTCTCCGAGGAGGACCAGTGACGTTCCCCATCACGGTCGACGGCCGATCCGTGCCGGTCGTCCCCGGGCAGACGATCGGCGCTGCCCTGCACGCGGCCGGCGTGCGTTCCTGGCGAAGCACCCGCTTCGGCGGGCGGCCCAGAGGACTGTTCTGCGGGATCGGCGTCTGCTTCGACTGCCTGGTCTCCGTCAACGGGCGGGCGCCCGAACGGGCCTGCCTCCTGGAGGCCGCGCCGGGGGACGAGGTGACCACGTCATGACGTACGACCTGGTGGTGGTGGGCGGCGGGCCCGCGGGGGTCGCGGGGGCGCTCACGGCGGTGCGGGCGGGACTGCGGGTGGCGCTCGTGGACTCCGGCGCGCGGCTGGGCGGCCAGTACTTCCGCCACTGCGCCGTCCCCGGGGCCGTCCCCGGGGCCGTGCCCGGGGCCGTGCCCGGGGCCGTGCCCGGGCTCGGCCGGTTCCTGCGGCAGGCGCGGGCCCTGGGCGAGCGCGCCGACGTGCTGCTGCGGCACCAGGTGTGGAGCGCCGCCCGCGAGCCGGACGCGACCCTGGCCGTCCACGGCGTGACACCCTCTCCGGAGGGCGAACGGCCGGTCGTCCTCCGGACGCGGCGACTGCTGATCGCCACCGGCGCGTACGACCGGCCGCTGCCCTTCCCCGGCTGGGACCTGCCCGGAGTGCTCACCGCCGGCGGCGCTCAGGCCCTGCTCAAGGGCAGCGGCGTCGTGGCGGGCCGGCGGGTCGTCGTCTCCGGCACCGGGCCGTTCCTGCTCCCCGCGGCCTGCGGGCTGGCCGGGGCGGGAGCGCGCGTCCTCGGCGTGTACGAGGCGGGCGGCGCGCTCGGGCTGGCCAGGCGGCCCCTCCTGGCCCTGGACAAGGCGGGCGAAGCAGCACGGTACGCCGTGGACCTGGCACGCCACCGGGTGCCGTACCGCACCCGCCAGGCGGTGGTCGCGGCGCACGGCGAGCGAGAGGTGGAGGCCGTCACCGTCGCCCGGCTCGACAAGGGGTGGAACATCATCGCCACCCGCGTCGTCGAGTGCGACACCGTGGCCGCGGGGTACGGCTTCGTGCCGCAGATCGAGCTGGGCACGCAACTCGGCTGCGGGACCCGGCACGATGTGGACGGCAGCCAGGTGCTCACCGTGGACACCGGCCAGCGCACCACCGTCCCGGGCGTGTGGGCGGCGGGCGAGCCCACCGGAGTCGGCGGGTGGAGGCTGTCCGAACTGGAGGGCCGCGTCGCCGGCCTGGCCGTCGTGGCCGACTCCCGTGCCCTGCACGCCGGCCCCGCCACGGGGACGGCTCCCCGTGAGGGAGCGGCCCGAGCGGTGCCGGGGGTGCTCGTACGGCGACGGGTCCGGTGGCGGAGGTTCGGGGAGGCGCTGCAGCGGGCGTACCCCGTCAAACCAGGCTGGCAGGGGTGGTTGCGCGACGACACGCTCGTGTGCCGGTGCGAGGAGGTGCCGCTGGCCCGCGTACGCGAGGCGCAGGACCTCGGCGCGACCGACGCGCGCTCCATCAAGCTGCTGGCCAGGCCCGGCATGGGCTGGTGCCAGGGCCGCGTCTGCGGATACGCGCTCTCCTGCCTGGCGGGGGAGCCGCCCCAGCCGCCCCGCCGCCCCATCGCCCAGCCGGTCACCCTCGGCGCGCTCAGCGAGAGCGGCGAGGCGAGCGCCGGAGTCACCGTTGACGGGACCGGCGGGGCCCGTGCGGACGATCCACCTTCTCACCCGAACCCCCCGACACGGAGGAACTCGTGATGGAACACCGCGGCAAGCCCTGGCACGGCGTCATGGTGGCCACCGCGCTGCCGATGCGAGGCGAAGGCCTGACCGTCGACTTCGACGCCTACGCCGCCCACTGCCTCCGGCCGGCCGGCCGCGGCTGCGCCGGTGTCGTGGCGAACGGATCGCTCGGCGAGTACCAGACGCTGACCTCGCGGGAGCGGGCGCGGGTGGTCGACACCGCCGTCGAGGCGGTCGGCGGGCGCGACGTGATGGCGGGGGCGGGCGCGTACGGTGCCGCGGAGTCGCGCCGATGGGCCGAGCAGGCCGCTGTCGTGCGGGCGGCGACCGAGATGGCACTGGCGGAAGGGCTGCGATGAGGACAAAGCGCGTATTCCACGCCGTCGACTCCCACACCGAGGGCATGCCCACGCGCGTGATCACCGGAGGCGTGGGCGTGATCCCCGGCGCGAGCATGGCCGAGCGGCGCGTCTACTTCCGTGACCACCTCGACCACATCCGCACGCTGCTGATGACCGAGCCGCGTGGCCACTCGGCGATGAGCGGCGCCATCCTGCAGCCGCCCACGCGGCCGGACGCCGACTGGGGGGTGCTGTTCATCGAGGTGTCGGGGCTGCTGCCGATGTGCGGGCACGGCACCATCGGCGTGGCGACCGTGCTCGTCGAGACCGGCATGGTGGCGGTCACCGAGCCGGTCACCACCGTACGCCTGGAGGTGCCCGCCGGGCTGGTGGCGGTGGACGTGGCCGTCGAGGACGGCATGGCCATGTCGGTGACGCTGCGCAACGTGCCCTCCTACTGCGACCGGCTGGACGCCGCCGTGACCGTGCCGGGGTTCGGGACGATCCCGTACGACCTGGCCTACGGCGGCAACTTCTACGCGATCGTCGACCTCGGCGACTACGGCCTGCCGTTCGACCGCAAGGCAAAGAACGAGATCATCGCGGCCGGCCTGGCCACCATGGAGGCCGTCAACGCCGCCGACGAGCCCGTGCACCGCGAGGACGACCGCATCCGGGGCTGCCACCACGTCTATTTCGCCGCGCCCGGCTCCGACGCCCACCAGTCGCGGCACGCCATGGCCATCCACCCCGGCTGGTTCGACCGCTCGCCGTGCGGCACCGGCACCAGCGCCCGCATGGCGCAACTGCACGCCCGCGGCGAGCTGCCGCTAGGACGGGACTTCGTGAACGAGTCGTTCATCGGCACCAGGTTCGTCGGCCGGCTGCTGGAGGAGACGACCGTGGGCGACGGGCCCGCCGTCGCGCCGTCGATCACCGGCCGCGCCTGGATCACCGGCACCGCCCAGTACTTCCTCGACCCGCGCGACCCCTTCCCCGCGGGATTCGAGCTGTGAGCGGGGTGCCCGCGATCACGACGGTCGACTACCACACGGGCGGCGAGCCGTTCAGGATCGTGACCGGCGGCGTGCCCGAGATCCCCGGCTCCGACGTGCTCGACCGCCGCTCGGCGGCGATGAGGGACCTCGACCACGTGCGGCGGCTGCTGTGCCACGAGCCGCGTGGCCACGCCGACATGTACGGATGCTTCCTGGTCCCTCCTGACGACCCGGGCGCGAGGTTCGGCGCGCTGTTCTGGCACAAGGACGGCTTCTCCACCGCCTGCGGCCACGGCACGATCGCGCTGGGCGTGCACGCGGTGCGCGAGGGCATGGCCGACGCTGTGCCCGACGGCGAGACGGACGTGGTCATCGACGTGCCGTCGGGCCGCGTCACGGCACGGGTGCGCTGCTCGGAGGGCCAGGTGCGGGCCGTGACGTTCGTCAGCGTGCCGTCGTTCGTGCTCGCCCGCCGCGTGCCGGCCGGGGGAACGACGGTGGACGTGTCGTACGGCGGCGCCATCTACGCCTCGGCGCCCGCCGCGGTGGTGGGGCTGGCGGTGGAGCCGCGGCACCTGCCCGAGCTCATCGAGCGCGCCCGGCGCGTCAAGGCGGACCTGGCCGGCCACCCCGCCTCCCGGCATCCCGCCGACGACCGGCTCTCCGGCGTCTACGGAGTGATCTTCTACGACGAGCTGCCCGGCGTGGACGGCGTGGCCCACCAGCGCAACGTCGCGGTGTTCGCCGACGGCGAGGTGGACCGCTCACCCTGCGGGTCGGGCACCGCCGCCCGCCTGGCGCTGCTGCACGAGGACGGGCTGCGCGGCCCGCTGATCCACACCAGCGTCGTCGGCAGCACCTTCCGCGCCCGGGTGGCCGCCGTCGCCGAGGGCGCTGTCGTACCGGAGATCGAAGGCATGGCGTACCGGACCGGGCGGCACTCCTTCACGCTCGATCCCGACGATCCGATGGGAACGGGGTTCACCCTGCGATGAGCACACTGCCGTATCTCGACGCCGCCACGCTGGAGCGGCTGGTGCCGCCCGGACGGGCCGTGGACGTCCTCGAAGACGCGCTCAGGGCCGGGCTCGACCCGGAGACCACACCGCAACGGTCGGTCGTGGACGTGCCCGCCGGGCAGCTCCTGCTGATGCCGGCCGCGGCCGGGCGGTACGCGGGGGTGAAGGCCGCCACCGTCGCGCCGGCCAACCCCGGGCGGGGTCTGCCCCGGATCCAGGGGACGTACCTGCTGCTGGACGGCGAGACGCTGGCCCCGCTCGCGGCCATGGACGGGATCGCGCTCACCTCGCTGCGCACTCCCGCCGTCTCGGCGCTCGCCGTCCGCCACCTGGCCGGGCCGGGGGCGCGGCGGCTGGTGGTGTACGGCAGCGGCCCGCAGGCGTGGGGGCACGTGGCCGCGCTCCGCGAGGTGGCGCCCGTCGCGGAGGTGACGGTCGTCGGGCGTGACCCCGGACGCGCGCGGGCGCTCGCCGGGCACTGCCGCTCGCTCGGGCTGGACGCGCGGTCCCTGACCTCCGCACAGGAGGGCGAGACCCACGAGGCGGTGGCCTGGGCCGACCTCGTGGCGTGCTGCACCACCGCCAGGGAACCCCTGTTCCCCGGTAAGCTCGCCCGCGACGGCGCCACCGTGGTCGCCGTGGGCTCGCACGAGCCCGGCGCACGCGAGCTCGACGGCGATCTGGTCGCGCGTGCCACCGTGGTCGTCGAGGCCAGGGCGGCCGCCATGGAGGAAGCGGGTGACCTGATTGTCCCGATCCGCCAAGGTACGATCACCAGCGGTCATCTCGCCGGCAACCTCGCCGACCTGATCGGCGGGAGAGTGGTCACAGGGCCGGGACCGCGTGTGTTCAAAGGCACGGGCATGGCGTGGGAGGACCTCGTGGTCGCGGCTGCCGCTTACGAGGCGTGGACGTAGGAGGGGGTGGCGGGATGGTCGCCGAGGATCGGCTCGACCTGCCGATGGTGGGGGAGCGGCAGAGCCTGCGCGAGCAGGTCGCCCATGCGCTGCGCGCCGCGCTGATCACCGGCGAGATGCGGCCGGGAGTGGTCTACTCCGCGCCGGTGCTGGCCGCCCAGTTCGGCGTGTCGGCCACGCCCGTCCGCGAGGCCATGCTCGACCTGGCCAAGGAGGGCCTGGTCGAGGCGGTGCGCAACAAGGGCTTCCGGGTGACCGAGCTGTCCGACCGCGATCTCGACGAGCTGACCGAGATCCGCCAGCTCATCGAGGTGCCCACGGTGGCCAGGCTGGCCGACAGCGCGCGGGCCGAGGAGTTCGAGCGGCTGCGGCCCATCGCCGAGGAGATCGTCTCGGCCAGCGAGCGGGGCGACCTGCTGGCCTACATCGACGCCGACCTGCGCTTCCACGTCGAGCTGCTGGCCCTGTGCGGCAACGCGCACCTGGTGTCCGTGGTGCGCGACCTGCGTACCAGGGCCAGGCTCTACGGGTTGTCCCAGCTCTCCGAGCGCGGCACCCTGTCCGACTCGGCCATGGAGCACCTGGCGCTGCTCGACGCGCTCAAGAGCGGCGACGCCGCCGCCGTGCGCCAGATCATGGAGGAGCACATCGGCCACGTACGCGGCATCTGGGCCGAACACTGAGCCCGGCCCGCACGGAGCTGGGCGGTCCGTAATTCGAGCGGTAAGTTCCGATATTTAGGGATCGCGGGCTCCCCGATCGAGGTAACCTCGATGCGGGCCGGCTGAGCGGCGCCTCGCGAGGGCGCCCGGCTGGCCCGTCGTCCCGGTCCATCGGACCACCGGACCACGCCATCCCCGCTGCCGGGCGGTGGCGTCAGCCTGGTCAAGCGGACTCCCGCACTCCGCTGACCTTCACCGGGCTCGGCACACCCGCCCACCGAGGCCGAGCCCCCCGCCGCGCGCCCGAGACCCCATCCCACGGGCGCGCGGCGGCCCGTCCCGCGACGCCGACGTCATTCGCCGCGCTTGTTCGCGCGGCCGGCCCTCCTCGTCGAGCCGAGGCTCGCGGCCACGATGCACAGGATCGCCGCCCACTGCTGCACGTGCAGGAACTCGCTGAGCAGCAGCACGCCGACCAGCGCCGCCGCGGCCGGCTCCAGGCTCATGAGGATGCCGAACACCCGCTTGGGCATGCGCCGCAGCGCCTGCAGCTCCAGCGAGTAGGGGATCACCGACGACAGCAGCCCCACGCCGAGCCCGATCAGCAGCAGCTCCGGCTGGAGCAGGTCTGCCCCGCCGGTCGTGACCCCGACGGGCGCGATCAGCACCACCGACACGAGCATCGCGAACGACAACCCGCTCGTGCCCGGGAAACGTTGCCCGGCCGCCGCCGACAGCAGGATGTATCCGGCCCAGCACGCTCCCGCCAGCATCGCGAAGGCGATGCCCGCCAAGCTCACCGACGCCGACTGCCCCCACGGCGCGAGCAGCACGACGCCTGCGCCGGCCAGGCCCACCCACAGCAGGTCGAGCCTGCGCCGGGAGGCCGCCACCGCCACGCCCAGCGGCCCGAGGAACTCGACGGCCACGGCGACCCCCATCGGCAGCCGCGACAGGGCCTCGTAGAAGCTCAGGTTCATCAGCGCGAGCGTCGCGCCGAAGCCGACGCCCACCGCCCAGTCACGCCGGGTCAGCCCCTTGAGCCGCGGCCTGACGAACAGGCCCAGGATGAGCGCCCCCGCCGTGATGCGCAGGAACACCACCGCGCTCGGCGGCAATGCCGCGAACAGCTCCTTGGCGAACCCGGCGCCGAGCTGCACGGAGAAGATCCCCAGCAGGACGAGGCTCGACGGCGGGATCGAGTCGGCGGCCGCGCGCAGCACGCCGCCCGGCCCGGACAGGGTGGGGCGGCGGTCGAACGGGTCGTCGAGGGCGAAGGACACGAGACTCCTCGGCTGTGAGAAGGGCAACCCCTGAGAGGGCAGGTGACCGGAATCTTGAGCTGGATGTCCCGCTCTGGGCCGTGCTGACGTGCCAGGTTCGGGTGGAGTCTCCAGTCAATGTCCAGCTCAACATGGTAGCCATCGCTCGGGAGCCCATGGCATGGGGCCGCCGCGGAACCCCGCACCGTGCGAACGACACGCACTCGCGTGTCACATCGTGGTGCTCGTGCCCTGCTCATACCCCGCCTGCGCGGGCACCGCGTGCGCCCGTGCACCGGGTGGCGGGTCCGCGGCGCCGGAACGGCGGCGAAGCAACGGCACCACGATGGCCGCCGCCACCCCCGCCGCGCCGACGACGGCCGCGGCCACGAGCGCGGTCAGCAGGTCCGCGCGCAAGGAGTTTCCGAACGCGTCGTAGACCGACGCCGCCAGTGTGCCGGTCGCCTCGCCGGCGGCGAGCGCGCTGGAGCCGAGCAGGCGATCCCTGCCCATGCCCAGCGCCACCATCGCGCCACCCATGCCGATCGCGACCGCGAAGCCGGCCGACGCCAGCGTCAGGAACCGCCGCCGTGCGACCAGGACGGCGAGCGCCAGCGCGCCGAGCGCGGCCACCGGCAGGACGCCTGCCAGCGTGTGCAGCAGCCGGGCGGACTCCCTGACCTGAGCGATCTGGGGCGAGTCGGCCAGCGTGAGCTTGGTGTCGGCCTCGCTCGGCGTCCGTGGCAGGTTGATGCCGAGGGCCTTGAGCCGCTCGCGGACGTAGCCGATCAGGTCGCCGGTGTCGACCACGATCGTGCTGCCTGTGCCGTCCACGACGAGATCGCGTGCCGCGAGGTTCGCGTCCAGCCATATCTGCCGCGCCTGCGGAGTGGCGAGGATGGTGGCCATCTGGGTGTGGACACGGTCCTTCCAACGGCGCGGAACCGCGTAGCCCTTCGCGTCGGCCGCGTCGAACGCGGTGTTCGCCAGCAAGCGTTGCAGCTCCCGGTCCTGGAGAAGCGGAGCCACCGTGGTCGCGTACGCGTCCGTCTGTAGCTGGCCGTCGGCCCACCGCACGGGTACGGCGGCGACCGCCACCAGGCAACCGACCAGAACTGACAAGACTGCGACAAATCCCCTGACGAACCGCATCAGGATACCGTGCCAGCCCTTTACGGTAGTTGTCCAACTACGCTCGGCGGCCCTCGCCGGTGAAACGGCTCGGGGCGGCCGCGCTGACCCTCCCGACATGTCCCCACTTAGAGTGGTGCTCGATCCTTTTAGTTAGGCAAACGAACTATGGACATATGAAAGCCCCTGACCTCCCCGTGAGCACCGAGCGGCCGCCGCCCGCCCTGTCCGTGTCGTCGTTCGTCAGCAGCTTCGACCGCTTCGCCGTCACCCCCATGCTCGTGCTGATCGCAAGGGACCTGGAGGTGTCCCTGGCGGCGTCCGTCACCGCCGCCAGCGGCTACTACCTGGCCTACGGGCTGTCCCAGCCGCTGTGGGGACTGCTGTCGGACCGGTTCGGCCGGGTGCGGGTGATGCGTGGAGCGCTGCTCGGCGCGGCGCTGGCGGGCCTGGTCTCCGCCCTCATGCCCGTGCTCGGGGCGCTGGTGGCGGCCAGGATCGTCGCCGGCGCCTGCTTCGGCGCGGTGATCCCCACCGGCCTGACGTACGTGGGCGACACGGTCAGGGCGTCGGTGCGGCAGCGCGCGCTCACGGACCTGATGGCCGCCGCCTCGCTCGGCACCGCCCTGGCCACCGGCGTCGGCGGAGTGATCGCCGGTCTGCTGCACTGGCGGGTGGCCTTCCTGGCGCCCGCCGCGTGCGCGCTGGCCTGTGCGGTCGCGCTGCGCTCGCTGCCCGAGCCGCCCCGCGCCGCCGGCGCCGCGCGGGGCGTGGGCCGCTACCTGGGGGCGGTGCTCGGGCACGGATGGGCGCTGCTGGTGTTCGGGCTGGCGTTCGTCGAGGGCGCGATCCTGCTCGGCGTCATGCCCTTCCTGGCCACCGCGCTGGAGCACGCCGGGTTCGCCGCGGCCGTGGCAGGGCTCGCCATCACCGCGTACGGACTGGGCCTGTGGGCGCTGTCCAAGGTCGTCAAGCGGTTGGTGGGCCGCTGGTCCCCGCCTGTGCTGATGACGGTGGGCGGCGCACAGTTGTGCGCCGGGTTCGCGATCGTGACCGTGCACGTGAGCCTGCCGACCGTGGCCGTGACGGCGCTGCTGCTCGGCGGCGGCTGGTCGTTCCTGCACTCGTCGCTGCAGACGTGGGCCACCTCGGTCGTGCCGGAGGCCAGGGGGACGACGATCGCGTTCTTCGCCTCGGCCCTGTTCGTAGGCAGCGCGGTGGCGTCCTGGGCGGGCGGGCCGCTGGCCGACCACGGGAGGTACGCGCTGCTGTTCGGCCTGGCGGCGGGCGCGGCCGTACCGCTGACCGTGGTGGCAGCCCTAGCGCGGCGCCGCTACGGAGCCCTCAGCGCCGAGACGCCCCAGCCGCGACCCGAATGAACCCCGGCAGGCCGGTCATGCCCGGCTCGGGCTGCGGTCATTCCCAGCGGAAGGTGCGTGAGACCAGCCCCAGCGACAGCACCGCCCACGCCGCCAGCACGGTCAGCGGGACGAGCGGCAGCGCCGCGCCCTGGGCGAGCACCGAGCGCAGGCCGCCGGTCAGCGCCGAGATCGGCAGGATCTCCAGCACCGGCCGCATGCCCTCGGGGAACTTCGACAGGGGGAAGACCACCCCGCCCGCGCCCAGCAGCACCAGGTAGACGAGGTTGGCGGCGGCCAGCGTCGCCTCGGCGCGCAGCGTGCCCGCCATGAGCAGCCCCAGGCCGCTGAAGGCGGCCGTGCCGACGACGATGAGCAGCGCCGCGCTCAGGAACGAACCTTGCGGCCGCCATCCCAGCGCAAGCCCCACGGCCACGATCACGACGGCCTGGACGGCCTCCACGGCCACGACGGCGGCCGTCTTGGCGAGCATGAGACCGGCTCTGGACAGCGGCGTCGCGCCCAGCCGCTTCAGCACGCCGTAGCGGCGTTCGAACCCCGTCGCGATGGCCTGGCCGGTGAACGCCGTGGACATGACCGCCAGCGCCAGCACGCCGGGCGACAGGAAGTCGACCCGGCTGGCGCCCACGTCGATCAGCGGCATCATCGAGAACCCCACCAGCAGCAGCACGGGAAGCACCAGGGTGAGGGCCAGCTGCTCGCCGTTGCGCAGGGTCGCGCGGACCTCGGCGCACGCCTGCGCGAACACCATGCGCGGGAACGGCGCCGCGCCGGGCGCGGGGGTGAGGTCGAGCGTGGTCATCGCGCCTCCAGCGGGTGACGGCACAGCGGTCATCGCAGCTCCCTGCCGGTCAGCTCAAGGAACACGTCTTCGAGAGTGCGGCGCTCGATGCGCAGGTCGTCGGCGGTCACGCCCTCGGAGGCGCACCAGGCCGTCACCGTGCCCAGCAGCTCGGGCCCGACCAGGCCCTCGATGATGTAGTGCCCGGCGGGCGACTCCTTGGCCGCGCTGCCCGCGGGCAGCGCGTTGAGCAACTCGTCGAGCGCCAGCCCCGGCCGCGCCCTGAACCGCAGCTGGCGTTCGGCGCCGGTGAGCGAGGCGGGACTGCCCTCGGCCACCACCCGCCCCCTGTCGATGATCGCCACGTGGTCGGCCAGCCGCTCGGCCTCGTCCATGTGGTGGGTCGTCAGCACGACGGACACGCCCGCGCCGCGCAGCTCGCCGACCAGCTCCCAGCAGGCGTGCCTGGCCTGCGGGTCGAGCCCGGCCGTCGGCTCGTCGAGGAAGACCAGCTCCGGCCGCCCGACGACGGCCGCGGCCAGCGACAGGCGCTGCTGCTGCCCGCCCGACAACCGCCGGTAGGGCGTGCGTACGTGCTCCGTCAGCCCCAGCCGGGCGAGCAGCGCGCCGGCGTCGAGCGGGCGGGCGTAGAAACGCGAGACGAGACGCAGCCACTCGGCGCAGCGCATCGCCGGCGGCACGCCGCCCGCCTGAAGCATGACCCCCACCCGCGAGCGCAGCTCGGGCAGCGCGGGCGTCAGGCCGAGCACCCTGACTGTGCCCGCGTCGGCCTCGCGGAACCCCTCGCAGATCTCCACCGTGGACGTCTTGCCCGCGCCGTTGGGACCGAGGACCGCGGTGACCGCCCCGCGTTCGGCGCGGAGCGTGAGGCCGTCGACGGCGGTGGTGCCGCCGTAACGTTTGACCAGGTCGATGATCTCGACGGCTGGGGAGTCCATGCCATGAGTTTAGGGACTGCGGTGGGCGGTCCCTGCCGCAGGTGAGTACGGCCCGACCGGTGTTCCTCGTCCGGGTCATGAAATCCCCAAGAAATATCTGATAACCGGGAATTCGGAGGAGCTGTTCCTGGTTTGATCCTTCGGCCCTCGTGGGGCCGCCGGTCTGCGAGGGAAGGGGCGCACATGTCCGTGGCAGAAGCCACGTCCGCCGTCGTCGTTCATGAGCGGAGGAGCCGCCGCGGCCTGCTGCTGGTGATCCTCGGGGCGCTGTCGGCGATCGGGCCGCTCTCCATCGACATGTACCTGCCCGCGCTGCCCGCCATCACCTCCCAGATGCTCAGCGTCCCCGCGCAGGTGCAGCTCACCCTCACCGCCTGCCTCATCGGCGTGTCCGTCGGCCAGGTGATCGCCGGGCCGGTCAGCGACGTACGCGGCAGGAGGGTGCCGCTGATAGTGGGCGTGACCGGGTTCATGCTGACCTCGCTGCTGTGCGCGTTCGCGCCGTCGGTGCCCATGCTGATCGCGTTCCGGCTGCTGCAGGGCATGCTGGGCGGCGCGGCGCTGGTCATCGTGCGGGCCGTCGTGCGCGACCTGTACGACGGCGCCGCCATCGCCCGCATCTTCGCCACCCTCATGCTGGTCAGCGGCCTGGCTCCCATCCTGGCGCCGATAGCGGGCGCCCAGGTGCTGGCGTTCACCTCGTGGCGGGGCGTGTTCGTGGTGCTCAGCCTCATCGGCGCGGTGCTGCTGGTGGCCGTGCTGGCGGGCGTGCGCGAGACGCTGCCCGCGGCCGAGCGGGAGAGCGGCGGGCTCGGGCACACCGTGCGCACGTTCTGGCGGCTGCTGCGCGACCGCCCGTTCATGGGGTCCGCCCTGACGGCCGGGCTGGCGTTCGGGGCGATGTTCAGCTACATCTCGGGCTCGCCGTTCGTCCTCCAGGAGGTGTACGACGCCACGCCCCAGCAGTACTCCCTCATCTTCGGGCTCAACGCGATCGCCCTCACCATCACGGCCCAGCTCGGCGGCCGGCTGGCGGGGCGGGTGCTCCCGGCCCGGCTGGTGCTCGTCGGGCTGGCCATCGGACTGACGGGGGCCGTGCTGCTGCTGGCGGCCGCGCTCGCCGGGTTCGGCCTGTGGTACATCGTGGCCGGGTTGTTCGTCATCATGCTCGGCCAGGGCCTGGTGCTGCCGGGCACCGGCGCGCTGGCGCTGGCCTCGCAGCCCTCGCAGGTGGCGGGCAGCGCGTCGGCGCTGCTCGGCGTGCTGCAGTTCGCGCTCGGCGCGGTCGCGGCCCCGCTGGTCGGGCTGGTGGGATCGGGCAGTGCGGTGCCGATGGCCTGTGTCATGCTGGGGCTCATCTCCGGCTCGGCCGTGATCTTCGCAGCCCTGGTCCGCCCGCAAGTTAGGTAAGCCTACCCTGCGTGAGAAATTGCATTCCCTCGGTTCCCCGATCCGTTTGTGAAGCGGGAAGGAATTACGGCACACTGATGTTGTGAAAAACATGCACCTGAGTGAGCCCGGCACCGAGCGCGGCACGCGCGCCCGTGTCGCCAGGCTGATTCTGGAGCATGGTCCCGTCACGGCCGGGGCGCTCGGGGAGCGGCTCGGGCTCACGCCCGCCGCCGTCCGCCGCCACCTCGACGCGCTGCTGGCCGACGGGCTGATCGAGCCTCGCATGGCGCGCCCGCGCGGACAGCGCGGTCGCGGGCGGCCGGCCAAGCTGTTCGCCATCACCGACGCGGGGCGCAGTGCTTTCGAGCACGCCTATGACGACCTGGCCGGGAGCGCGCTGCGTTTCCTGGCCGAGCGCATGGGCGACGAAGCGGTGGCCGACTTCGCCCGCTCGCAGGTCTCGAGCCTGCTGAAGCGGCTGGAGCCGGTCATGCGGACGGTGCCGGCGGACCAGCGCGTGCAGGTGCTGGCGCAGGCGCTGTCGGTGGAGGGGTACGCCGCCTCGGCCAGCAAGGCCAAGTCGGGCGGCGACCAGCTCTGCCAGCATCACTGCCCGGTGGCACACGCGGCGGCGGAGTTCCCGCAGCTGTGTGAGGCCGAGACGGAGGCGTTCGCGCAACTGCTCGGCGTCCCGGTGCAGCGCCTGGCCACGATCGCCCACGGCGACGGGGTCTGCACGACACATGTGAGCCCGCAGACGCTGGGCCAATCCGCACATAGAGACAAGAGCAAGGAGACCGGAAGGTGACTGTCACCGACCGCCCGGAGCTGGAAGGCCTCGGGAATTACAAGTTCGGCTGGGCCGACCCGGATGCCGCGGGTGCGGCGGCCAAGCGCGGCCTGTCCGAGGAGGTCGTCCGCAACATCTCCGCGCTCAAGAACGAGCCGGAGTGGATGCTCGACCTTCGCCTGAAGGGCCTCCGCCTGTTCGGCAAGAAGCCGCTGCCGACCTGGGGCTCCGACCTCACGGACATCGATTTCGACAACATCAAATACTTCGTGCGCTCGACCGAGAAGCAGGCCACGTCCTGGGACGAGCTGCCCACCGACATCAAGAACACCTACGACAAGCTCGGCATCCCCGAGGCGGAGAAGCAGCGCCTCATCGCCGGCGTCGCCGCCCAGTACGAATCCGAGGTCGTCTACCACAAGATCCGTGAGGACCTCGAGGAGAAGGGCGTCGTCTTCGTCGACACCGACACGGGCCTGAAGGAGCACGAGGAGCTCTTCAAGGAGTACTTCGGCTCGGTCATCCCGGTGGGCGACAACAAGTTCGCCGCGCTCAACACCTCCGTGTGGTCCGGTGGCTCGTTCATCTACGTGCCGCCGAACGTCGAGGTCGAGATCCCGCTGCAGGCCTACTTCCGGATCAACACCGAGAACATGGGCCAGTTCGAGCGGACCCTGATCATCGTCGACGAGAACAGCTACGTGCACTACGTCGAGGGCTGCACCGCGCCGATCTACTCCTCCGACTCGCTGCACAGCGCGGTCGTCGAGATCATCGTGAAGAAGAACGCGCGCTGCCGCTACACGACCATCCAGAACTGGTCCAACAACGTCTACAACCTGGTGACCAAGCGCGCCGTGGCCTACGAGGGCGCGACCATGGAGTGGGTCGACGGCAACATCGGCTCCAAGGTGACGATGAAATACCCGGCCGTCTACCTCATGGGCGAGCACGCCAAGGGTGAGACGCTGAGCGTCGCGTTCGCCGGCGAGGGCCAGCACCAGGACGCCGGCTCCAAGATGGTGCACCTGGCGCCCCACACCAGCTCCAGCGTCATCTCCAAGTCGGTGGCGCGCGGTGGCGGCCGCACCTCCTACCGCGGTCTCGTGCAGATCGAGGAGGGCGCCCACGGCAGCGCCAGCACCGTCAAGTGCGACGCCCTGCTCGTCGACCAGATCAGCCGCTCCGACACCTACCCCTACGTCGACGTCCGCGAGGACGACGTCTCGATGGGGCACGAGGCCACGGTCTCCAAGGTGAGCGAGGACCAGCTCTTCTACCTCATGAGCCGCGGGCTCGACGAGGACGAGGCGATGGCCATGATCGTGCGTGGCTTCGTCGAGCCGATCGCGCGCGAGCTGCCCATGGAATACGCCCTCGAGCTCAACCGGCTGATCGAGCTGCAGATGGAAGGAGCCGTCGGCTGATGGGCCTGAACGAGAAGCCCCTGTCGACCCTGCACGAGAAGGCGTCCTACGACCTGGCCGACTTCGCCGTCCCGACAGGGCGCGAGGAGGCGTGGCGGTTCACGCCGCTCTCGCGCCTGAAGGGGCTGCACAACGGCAAGGCCGAGGTCACCGGCCAGGCGCTCACCCAGGTCACCACGCCGGCCGGGGTCACCGCGGAGTGGGTGGGGCGTGGCGACCCCCGCATCGGCCAGGCTTACGTGCCGGCCGACCGGGTCAGCGCGCAGGCCTACTCCGCCTTCGAGAAGGCGCTGGTCGTGACCGTGCCCAAGGAGGCCACGCCGGACGAGCCGATCCGCGTCGAGGTGCGCGGCGGCGGCCTCGACGGCGCCACCTACGGTCACGTCGTGGTCAAAGTCGGGCCGCTCGCCGAGGCCGTGGTGATCATCGAGCACCAGGGGAGCGCGGTCTACGCCGACAACGTCGAGTTCGTCGTCGGCGACGGCGCCACGCTCAAGGTCGTCAGCCTGCAGGACTGGGAGGACGACGCGGTCCACGTCTCGCACCACCACGCCCAGCTGGCCAAGGACGCGACCTTCCGCAGCTTCGTGGCGACGCTCGGCGGCGACCTCGTACGCCTGGCGCCCAGCGTGTCCTACACCGCTCCCGGCGGCGACGCCGACCTGTCGGGCCTCTACTTCGTCGACGCCGGCCAGCACCTGGAGCACCGCCTGCTCGTCGACCACTCGCAGCCCAACTGCAAGAGCAACGTCGACTACCGCGGCGCGCTGCAGGGCGAGAGGGCGCACGCCGTCTGGATCGGCGACGTGATCATCAGGGTCGAGGCCGAGGGCACCGACACCTACGAGCTCAACCGCAACCTCATCCTCACCGACGGGGCGCGCGCCGACTCGGTGCCCAACCTGGAGATCCTCACCGGCGAGGTCGCGGGAGCGGGGCACGCCTCCGCCTCCGGACGCCTCGACGACGAGCACATCTTCTACCTCCAGGCTCGCGGCATCCCCTACGACCAGGCCCGCCGCCTGGTCATCAAGGGCTTCCTCGGCCAGCTCATCGAGAAGATCCAGGTCGATGAGATCCGCGAGCGCGTGCTCGGCGCGGTGGAGGCGGAGCTGGCCCGATGACCGCATTCGAGAAGGTGTGCGCGCTCGACGACATCCCCGACGGCGGGGTGCTCGGCGTCGAGGTGGGGGAGACGCCGGTCGCGCTCGTACGCAAGGGCGGGGAGGTCTTCGCCCTGCACGACGTCTGCTCCCACGCCGAGGTCAAGCTCAGCGAGGGCGAGGTCTACGACGGCACGCTGGAGTGCTGGCTGCACGGCTCGTGCTTCGACGTCCGTACGGGCAAGCCCACGGGGCCGCCAGCGACCCGGCCCGTGAACGTATACACAGTCAAGATCGACGGCGATGACGTCCTCGTCTCGCTCTCGAAGGAGTCATAAAGACATGTCCACCCTAGAGATTCGTGACCTCAAGGTCGCCGTCGAGGACAAGGAAATCCTGCGCGGCGTCAACCTGACCGTGAAGTCCGGCCAGACCCACGCCATCATGGGCCCCAACGGCTCGGGCAAGTCGACGCTCGCCTACGCGATCGCCGGCCACCCGAAATACACCATCACCGGCGGTGAGGTGCTGCTCGACGGCGTCGACCTGCTGGAGCTGTCGGTCGACGAGCGGGCCCGCGCGGGACTGTTCCTGGCCATGCAGTACCCCGTCGAGGTCCCAGGCGTGTCGGTCTCCAACTTCCTGCGCTCGGCCGTCACCGCCATCCAGGGCGAGGCGCCCAAGCTGCGCCAGTTCGCCAAGGACCTGAAGAGCGGCATGGACTCGCTGGCCATCGACGCGGCCTTCGCCCAGCGCAACCTCAACGAGGGTTTCTCCGGCGGCGAGAAGAAGCGCCACGAGATCCTCCAGCTCGAGCTGCTCAAGCCGAAGATCGCGGTGCTCGACGAGACCGACTCCGGTCTCGACGTCGACGCGCTGCGCGTGGTGTCGGAGGGCATCAACCGCTTCCGCGCCACCGGCGAGACCGGCGTGCTGCTGATCACCCACTACACGCGCATCCTGCGGTACGTGAAGCCCGACTTCGTGCACGTCTTCGCGGGCGGCAGGATCGTCGAGGAGGGCGGCGCCGAGCTGGCCGACAAGCTCGAGTCGGAGGGCTACGAGCAGTACACGAAGGCGTCTGCATGACATACGACGGCTTGGACGTGGAGAAGATCAGGAAGGACTTCCCGGTCTTCTCCCGCGAGCTGCCCGACGGGCGACCGCTCGTCTACCTCGACTCGGGCAACTCCTCGCAGAAGCCCAACCAGGTCATCGACACCATGCGCGAGCACCTGGCATTCCACTACAGCAACGTCGGCCGGGCCATGCACCTGCTGGGCGCAGAGTCCACCGACGCCTACGAAGGCGCCCGTGACAAGGTCGCGGGCTTCATCAGGGCGCCCTCGCGCGACGAGGTGGTCTTCACCAAGAACGCCTCCGAGGCGCTCAACCTGGTCGCCTACTCCTTCGGCAACCCGGCCGTCACCGATCCCCGCTTCACGCTCGGCCCGGGCGACGAGATCGTCATCTCCGAGATGGAACACCACTCCAACATCGTGCCGTGGCAGCTGCTCGTGCAGCGCACCGGCGCGACCCTGAAGTGGTTCGGGGTCACCGGCGACGGGCGGCTCGACTACGACCCGGGCGTCATCACCGAGCGGACGAAGATCGTCTCGATCGCTCACCAGTCCAACGTGCTCGGCACCGTCAACCCGGTCGCCGAGGTGGCCGCGCGGGCCCACGAGATGGGCGCGCTCGTCCTGCTCGACGCCTCCCAGTCCGTGCCGCACCACCCGGTGGACGTGTCCCGGCTCGGCGCCGACCTCGTGGCCTTCACCGGCCACAAGATGGTCGGCCCCTCGGGCATCGGCGTGTTGTGGGGCAGGGCCGAGGTGCTCGACGCGATGCCCCCGTTCCTGGGCGGCGGCGAGATGATCGAGGCGGTCTGGATGGACCGCTCGACGTACGCTCCCGTGCCGCACAAGTTCGAGGCGGGCACGCCCCCGATCGTCGAGGCCGTCGGGCTCGGCGCGGCCGTCGACTACCTCACCGGCGTCGGCATGGAGTCCATCGAGGCCCACGAGCGCACGCTGACGGCCCACGCGCTCGATGCCCTGCGCGAGGTGCCCGGCCTCCGTCTCATCGGTCCTGACACCATCGAGGAGCGCGGCGGCACGTTGTCGTTCACGCTGGAGGGCATACATCCGCACGACGTGGGGCAGATCCTCGACGACCACTTCGGCGTCGCCGTACGCGTGGGGCACCACTGCGCGCGCCCCCTGCATCTGCGCTTCGGAATACCGGCGACCACGCGAGCGTCGTTCTACCTGTACAACACCACGGGCGAGATCGACGCCCTGGTGCGCGGCCTCCATCACGTTCAGAAGGTGTTCGCATAGCCATGATCGGCGAGTCGATGTACCAGGAGCTGATCCTGGAACACTACAAGCACCCGCAGGGGCGGGGGCTGCGCGAGCCGTACGACGCCGAGGTTCACCACGTGAACCCGACGTGCGGCGACGAGATCACGCTCAGGGTCAAGGTGGGCGACGCCGGCAAGATCCTGGACGTCTCCTACGACGGGCAGGGCTGTTCCATCAGTCAGGCGGCCGCGTCCGTGCTGCACGAGCTGGCCACCGGCTCCACGGTCGAGGAGACGCTCTCCGTGGTCGACGAGTTCACCCGGCTCATGCAGGGCAGGGGCAAGGTGGAGGCCGACGAGGAGGTGCTCGGCGACGCGGTCGCGTTCGCGGGCGTCGCCAAGTTCCCGGCGCGCGTCAAATGCGCGTTGCTTTCCTGGATGGCCTACAAGGACGCTGTAGTGAGGAGCGCTGCCACGTGAGTGAGCGGAACGAAGGCACGATGCGACCCGGTGGTTCGCTCACGACCGCGAAGGAGGTGTCATGAGCAAGCCAGTGGAGACCCCGACCGGCTTCGAGGGTGACACGAACGTTGACGAGGTCATGGAGGCGCTCAAGGACGTCGTCGACCCCGAGCTCGGCATCAACGTGGTCGATCTGGGCCTGGTCTACGGGCTCAATCTCGACCCGTCCGACGACGGGCAGGTGGTGGCGACCATCGACATGACGCTGACCAGCGCGGCCTGTCCCCTGACCGACGTCATCGAGGACCAGGCCCACTCCGCGCTGGACGGCATGGTCTCCGATGTCAAGATCAACTGGGTCTGGCTGCCGCCGTGGGGGCCGGACAAGATCACTGATGAAGGCCGTGAGCAACTGCGTATGCTAGGCTTTAACGTCTGATCTTTTCTGCTGTTGCGGCTGGCGTAAAGCGTCGGCCGTTTCAGTGTGTGTGCCAGGCGGGTTTTGGAAGGTCCGGGCCCATCCGGGGGAATATCCGATAACATCCCGGCGTTGGCACCAAACGCACCTGACGTCTCATTGCGCGTCTCGCGCCGCCTGCGGCCGGTGCCCCGGTGTGTCTCCCTCATTCTCGACCCGCCCCGACGGCGGGTGCCCCTGAACGTGTACGGCCAGCGCCGTACGTCCCGGCTCGTCCTTTCGCAGAAGTGACGCGCCACTTCGACGGAAAGGCACGAATTTCGTGACCATGCTTGACGCTGTCATGCCCGAGCTCGGCGAGACCACTCCCGAGCCTGGCCCCTCCGAGTTCGAGCTGCTCGGCCTGCCGAAGCCGCTCGTGAACGGGCTGGCCAAGCTGGGCTTCGACAGCCCGTTCGCCATCCAGAGCGCGACGATCCCCGACGTGCTCGCCGGCCACGACGTGCTCGGCCGCGGCCAGACCGGCTCCGGCAAGACGCTCGCCTTCGGCCTTCCCACCATGGCCCGCATCGCGGGTGTGCGCCCCGCCCCCGGCAGACCCAAGGCCATGATCCTCGTGCCGACCCGGGAGCTGGCCCTCCAGGTGCACGACGCCCTCGAACCTCTCGGTCGCGGCCTCGGGCTGCGCATGAAGGTCATCGTCGGCGGCATGTCGATGGGCAAGCAGATCGAGGCGCTGCGGCGCGGCGTCGACGTGGTCATCGCCACGCCGGGCCGCCTGGGCGACCTGATCAGGCAGGGTGAGTGCTCCCTGTCGGAGATCGAGGTCAGTGTCCTCGACGAGGCCGACCACATGTGCGACCTCGGCTTCTTCCCCGTCGTCACCGAGCTGCTGGGGCAGACGCCGGCCGACGGGCAGCGGCTGCTGTTCTCCGCCACGCTCGACGGCGACGTCGACAAGCTGGTGCGGCGTTTCCTGAAGAACCCGATCACCCACTCCGTGGCCCCCGCGACCTCCCCGGTCGACACCATGGAGCACCACGTGATGCAGGTCACGCGCGACGACAAGTTCGACGTCACGGCCGCGATCGCCAACCGCGAGGGCCGTACGATCATCTTCGTCCGCACCCAGCACGGCGTCGACCGGCTGTGCAAGCAGCTGGCCCGGGTCGGTGTCAAGGCGGGCGGCCTGCACGGCGGCAAGCGCCAGAACCAGCGCACCCGCATCCTCGCCGAGTTCCGCGAGGGCTCCATCGGCGTGCTCGTCTGCACCGACGTCGCGGCGCGGGGCATCCACGTCGACAACATCAGCCTGGTGCTGCACGTGGACCCGCCGCAGGACCACAAGAGCTACCTGCACAGGGGCGGCCGTACGGCCCGCGCCGGCGAGAAGGGCACCGTGGTCACGCTGGTGCTGCCCAACGAGCGGCGCTCGACCGACGCGCTCACCCGGCGCGCCGGCATCCACCCGTTCCGCCTGAAGGTCACCGCGGGGCACCCCAGACTCGCCGAGGTGACGGGGGCCCGCACACCGAGCGGCGAGCCCGTCCCCGTCTGGGAGCCCGACGTGCGCAAGCCGCTGCGGCCCCGCCGTGACGGCGGCCACAACGGCTCCGAGCGGCGCGGCCGCCGCCCGCGCCGGGACTTCGACGGCGACCGGCGCCCGCGCCGCCACGACCAGGGCGGTGAGCGGCCGTTCCCGTCGGGTGGCGACCGCGGCCCGCGCCGGGAGTTCGACGGCGACCGGCGTCCGCGCCGCCATGACCAGGGCGGTGAGCGGCCCTTCAGCCGCGAGCCCCGTGACGGCAGGCCGCGCGGCGGCTACCGCTCCGACGACCGTCCCCCCGTCCGCCAGGACGACCGCGGCCAGCGGGGCGGGTTCCGCTCCGACGACCGCGCTGCCGCGGGCCCGCGCTACGCCTCCGACCGCGGCCGCCCGTTCTCGGCCGACCGCGAGCGCGGCTACCGCTCCGACGACCGCGCTGCCACGGGCCCGCGCGACGGCTACCGCTCCGGCGGCGGCCGTCCCGACGAGCGTGGGCCGCGTGACGGCTTCCGCTCGGGGGAGCGCGGCAAGGGCGGCTACCGCCGCAATTCCGGCCGCTACGAGCGCTGACGCCCGTTCGCCATCGCCGCTGCCCGCCGCACCTGCCCAGGTGCGGCGGGCAGCGCCGTTCCGTACGGGATCAGCCCTTCGGCCGCTGAGCGCGATGCCGCGGGTGAAGGAGCGTTGTGCTCGCGCGTCCCGCGTGGCGGACACCGGGCAGCGCCAGTGCCTGGCGCAGACTAGGCTTGACAGGCACGTCAGCCAATCGACGAGAGAGACCATGAAGACCTTCGAAGAGCTGTTCGCCGAGCTGTCAGAGAAGGCCATGACCCGGCCGGCGGGCTCGGGCACCGTGGCCGCGCTCGACGCCGGCGTCCATGCCATCGGCAAGAAGGTCGTCGAGGAGGCCGCCGAGAGCTGGATGGCCGCCGAGCACGAGTCGGACGACAGAGCCGCCGAGGAGATCTCCCAACTGCTCTACCACGTGCAGGTGCTCATGATCGCCAAGGGCATCGGGCTCGACCAGGTCTACAAGCATCTCTAGGGCGCGACGCGCCCGTCACCGGCAAGCCCTGGAGAAGCGACAGAGACGACAAGGACCTGACATGCTGCGTCTGGCAGTACCGAACAAAGGCGCCCTCAGCGAGGCCGCCCAGAGCATGCTCAAAGAGGCCGGCTACCGGCCGCGCAGGGACAGCAAAGAGCTCGTGGTGGTCGACGAGGCCAGCGGCTGCGAGCTGTTCTTCCTGCGGCCCCGCGACATCGCCATCTACGTCGGCGAGGGCACTCTCGACGCCGGCATCACCGGCCGCGACATGCTGATCGACTCGGGCGCCCCGGCCGAGGAGATCATGCCGCTCGGTTTCGGCGGCTCCACCTTCCGGCTGGCCGCCATGGCGGGCACGATGTCGTCGGTCAAAGACCTCGACGGCCGGCGCATCGCCACCTCCTACGCGGGGCTGCTCGACAAATACCTCTCAGACCAGGGCGTCGACGCCCGCGTGATCAAACTCGACGGCGCCGTCGAGACCGCGATCCGCCTGGGCGTGGCCGACGCCATCGCCGACGTCGTGGAGACCGGCACGACGCTGCGCAACGTCGGCCTCGAGGTGTTCGGCGAGCCGATCATGCGCTCGGAGGCCGTGCTGATCAAACAGCAGAGCGCGCCGCGGACGCAGGGCCGCGACCAGCTCGTACGCCGCCTCCAGGGCGTCGTGCACGCCCGCGACTTCGTCATGATGGACTACGACATCCGCGCCGAGCGCATAGAGGAGGCCATCGCCCTCACGCCCGGCATGGAGGGGCCGACGGTCTCCCCGCTGCACCGCGAGGGGTGGGTGGCCGTGCGGGCGATGGTCCGGCGCCAAGGCCACCAGCAGGTGATGGACCAGCTCTGGGACATCGGCGCCCGGGCGATCCTGGTCACCGACATCTACGCCTGCCGCCTCTGACATCTTCCGCGGGCGCCCCCGGGCACGACACGCCCCGGGGCGCCCGCGCGCTCTGCGAAGAGCCTGTCCCTGGGGGAAGGCCGGTACGCAGCCGGAAGCTTCCGTGCTGGCGGGGGGCCGGGTCGCGCGGGCGG
>NZ_SMJZ01000051.1 GCF_004348345.1 Nonomuraea longispora | reverse complement strand
GCCGGGGTGGCGGCGGTGATCCAGCCCCAGACGGTCGGTGTGGCTTGGGCGAGGTTGGCGGCCAGGGACAGGGCGATGCCGCCGGTCAGGACGAGGACGGGCCAGGAGACGGGGCCGCGCCGGGTGCGGTGATGCTGCTTGTCGCGTTGGCGTTCGCGGGCGGCCATGACGCAGGTCAGGTCGATGCAGACGGCGACGGCCCAGGACATCCAACCGGTCTGGCCGTGCTGGGTGGCGGTGTCGCGGATGTGAGTGAACGATCCGGCACCCGCGATGGCGGCCAGGACGAGGACCGGGCCGGTGTCGAGCAGTCGGCAGGCGAAGCGTCGCATCGTTCCTCCCTCCCTTGGGTTCAGGCGGTGACGGGCTGAGGTAGGTGGGCGGTGATCTCGTCCCAGGCGGGGGTGAGGTGGGCGTGGGTGCGGGCGGCGTGTTCGGCGGTGGCTTCGGTGACGTAGAAGGAGCGGGCGCGGTACCACTGGCCGTCCTGTCCGGCGACGATCGCGACGCCGGGTGTCTCGGCGGCGATGGCTCGCGCGGAGACCAGGGCGGCCGGGTCGAGGTCGCCGAGCGTCATGGTCGCGGTTTCGGGGTCGTTGACCCGGTGGCAGATCCGGCCAGAGCACTGGGCGCGCAGGGCGGTGACGCCGGGTCCGAGGTCGGAGCCGATCCGCTGGCCGCAGCAGAACAGGTAGATGCCGAATGCCCGCCCGAGCTGGGCGACCCGCAGGAGCGCGGTTGAGGTTTTGGCGATCTCTTCTTTCTCGGACTTGTTGGCCATCAGGTACAGCTCGGCGAGCTCGTCGACGAGGACGACGACGGGGACGGGGCGGATGGCGGGCGGGAGTTGCCAGATGTTGCGGGCGGCGGCCTGGCGGCACAAGCCCATGCGGTCGATCATCAGGCCGACCAGGTCGCATAGCAGGTCGACGGACTCTGCTCGTGAGGTGGCCAGAGCTGACAGCCGGGGCGCGTACGGGGTGAACTCCACGCCGCCTTTGAGGTCGAAGCCGACCAGGGCCACCGGCTGCGGCGCGAGGCCGACGATGAGCGCGTTGGCGAGGTTCGACTTGCCGGACTGTGTTGCCCCGGCGTTGAGCCAGTGTGGGACCGTGCGGAAGTCGATCACCCAGGGTCGGCCGGTTTCCAGCCGTCCCACGGTGACCTTGAGCAGGTCGGACGAGGCCGGGAGGTGGTCGACGGTGACGAGCGGGTCGCGCATGGTGGCCATGAGCACGACGCGGCCGGGCCGGGGTGAGGAGACGCGTACGGCGTGCACGCCCCAGGAGTGGGCCAGGCGTTCGGCGGCGTCGGTGTAGTCGCCGGGCGTTTGCCCTTCCAGGGTGTGCAGGGTGACGCGCCAGCCGTGCCGGGTCGGCAGCGGCAGCCACATGAACGGTTTGGTGTCGACGGCGACCCGTTGGAAGCGGCGGCGGACTTTGACCAGGCCGGTGGAGGCGATCGCTCCGGGGACGGTGGTGAACCACCAGCGCTGCCGCTTCTTGGTCAGCCCGCACCCCAGCGCCACCCGCCGCCACGACGCTCGTACGGACAGGGCGACCAGCGGGAAGCCGACGGCCAGCCAGAACGTGCGGTAGTGGTAGCGGCGCCAGGCCCACAGCCCGGCCGCAACAGCGGCCAGGACTGCGGGGACTGCGAGCACTTCGAGCGCGTCACGCATCGGCGGCCTCCCGCGCGGGGAGCAGGGCGTTGGCGCGGTAGGCGATGCCCCATCGGCCGGCGATCTCCCAGACGTAGCCGAGCAGGCCGACGGCGTTGACCTGGTCGCCGACGGTGATGGGTGGTTCGCCGGTGATGCCGATCTTGACGAGCTCGATGCGGCCGAACTCGTCTTCGACGGAGACGGTGACTTCGTAGACGGTGTTGCCGTTCTTGTCGGTCTTGATCTCGCCGGTGTCGCGGTTGAGTACGCGTGGGCGGGGTGCTTTGACGCAGGTGATGGCGAGTTTGCTGACATCCACGGGGATCGGGACGGAACGCATGGGTGGTGACCTCCTCTTTCATCGTGAGCAACATAGTTAACCTAGTTGGCTCGGTTGTCAATGTTCCCTCGGTTGGCCAGGTCGAACATTCGTGGTGAGATAGAAGGGCGATGGTCAAGAACACCGGACGCCCCGGCTACCTCCAGATCGCCGACGACCTGCGCGCGCAGATCCGCGGCGGGTCTCTGGCGCCCGGCACTCCGCTGCCGTCCACCACTCGGCTCGCCGAGCAGTACGACGCGTCCCTGTCGGTGGTGAAGCTCGCCGTCGGCGTCCTGCGCACCGAGGGCCTGGTGATCGGCCAGCAGGGCAAAGGCGTGTTCGTCCGCGACACCACCGAACAACCCCCGCCGGCCGGCGGCGGCGACACCGCCGGCGAGGTGGCCGAGCTGCGCGCCGCCGTGCAGGACCTGTCGGCCCGGCTGGCCAAGGTGGAGGAGCAGTTGGCTACGTCCACGACACGCCGCCCCGGGCGTAGCAGCCGGTGACCTTGCGGGCCAGCGACGCCGCCGCCCCCTCCGGCGCCTGACGCAGACTGAGCCGCTTGTCCTCCCGGCGGATACCAACCAGCACCGCCACGTACCCTGCGAGCAGCGCGACGCCGAGCACCCCGGCGACGATCAGCGGAATCGCGGTCATGACCAGGTCACCCCCGCCTGCGCCAGCCCACGAGGAGCGCGCGGAGGACGCCGGTCCTCCGAGCGACGCCGGTTACGCCGGTTGCGGGCCCGCTCTTTGCGCGCCCACCGGTTGCGGGCCAGGCACTTGGAGCATCGGACCTGGCCGTGTCCCAGGGCGTTGCCGCACTCGCACGAGGGCGTCTCGCCCGGGATGGTGATCTCGTTGTTCATGGCTGCATCCCCTCCTTCGGTTGGTGCCGTTGTGGCGTTGTGCAACCGAGGATGCGACGCACCGTCAGGACGAGATCACTACACGACGGGACATGTTCAAGACGTCCGGCCTACGATGGCCAGGTCCCCGGACGTCCTTGGGAGCAGGTGGAATGGCGAACGAACGGCTACGCGCGGCCCTGCTGCAAAAGGGCGTGAGCGTCGCGGACCTGGCCGAGGCGATCGAGGTCGACCCCAAGACCGTCGAACGATGGATCACCAAGGGGCGCGAGCCGTACCGAAAACACCGCTTCGCCACCGCTTCCTACCTGGGCGTGGACGAGACCTACCTGTGGCCGCAGGCCCTGTCCCGTGAACAGGTCGTCGCCGCCTCCGAAAGCGAAGTCCTGGCGATCTACCCGCACCGCTGGGCCGTGCCCCGGGACGCGTGGGGACGTCTGTTCACCGCCGCGTCCGAGGACATCGGCGTCCTGGTCTACAGCGGCTTGTTCCTCGCCGACGACGCCGCCATGGTCCGCCTGCTCGGCGACAAAGCGCGAGCGGGCGTGCGGGTGCGGATCCTGCTCGGCGACCCCGACTGCGCCCAGGTCGCCCAGCGCGGAGCCGACGAGGGCGTCGGGGACAGCATGGCCGCGCAGATCCGCAGCGTCCTGGTCTTCTACCGGCCACTGCTCGGCCTGGACAACTTCGAGATCCGGCTGCACCAGACGATCCTGTACAACTCGATCTACCAAGCCGACGACGACTACCTGGTCAACATGCACGTGTACGGCACCCGCGCCGGCAACGCCCCCGTCCTGCACCTGCGCAGAGTGGCCGGTGGGGAGATGGTCACCACCTACGCCGACAGCTTCGAAAAGATCTGGGCCGGAGCCGTCCCCGTGGAGGCGTGACCATGGCCAAGCGCATCGACTTCTACGACGACCCCGACGCACCCGAACCCAACAGCCTGGTCCCGTCCGTCAACGTCATCGTCACCAACCCGGCCGGCGACCTGCTGATGATCCGCCGCAGCGACAACGACAACTGGGCCGTCCCCGGCGGCGCGATCGACCTGGGCGAGTCGATCCCAGAGGCGGCCGTACGGGAGACGTTCGAGGAGACCGGCATCACGTGTGAGATCACCGGCCTGGTCGGCACCTACAGCGACCCCCGCCACGTCATCCTCTACACCAGCAACGGCGAGGCCCGCCAAGAGTTCTCCATCGTCCTGACCGCCCGCGCCACCGGCGGCCAGCCAACCCCAAGCGACGAATCCCGAGAAGTCCGCTGGATGCCCCGCCAGGAGGTCATGTCGCTGCCGATGGACCGGTCGATGCGGATGCGGATCGAGCACTACCTAGCCGGCGTCCTTCTGCCGCACGTCGGATAGCGCGGCCTCCACCGACCGCACCGACGACACGATGCACGGCGTCGCGTCGATGATCGACCGGCTCACCACATGCTCAGGCCCATACCGGGAATGGATCTCGGCCAGCCGGTCCAGCACATCCAGGTGCCGGCCATCCGGGCCGGTGGTCATGTCGCAGTACGTCAGCGCCCGCGCCAGGTCCGGCCGTTCCTGGTCGAACTCCTTAGCCAGCACGTCGAACAGGTCCCGCTGCCGAGCCTCGTTGTCCGCACACGAGTGGTACGCGACCAGGCGGCACAACCGCTCATCCGCCCCGGCCACGTCACGCAGGTAACGGGCGCCGTCGAGCTGATGCATCCCGGTGTCGACCAGGTCCGGCGCGTACCCGATGTCATGCAGCAGACAAGCCGCCAACAACGTGTCAGCGTCCGCACCGAGGATCGGGGCCAGGGATTCGGCCTGCTCGGCAACCCCTTGGGTGTGTGCCCAGCGCCGGGGCAACGGCGTCTCCAGCAGGTCTTTGGCCAGGTCATATGCCCATTCGCTATGTCCCACGGGGCTCACGATAGGCATCAGGGACATAAGCGGAGCAGAGGGCAAGGCTAGACGTCCTGGGACGTCCTTGTTCACCGGCGTTCCCTACCGGACGAAGCGCCCCCTGCCATGCTCCACCACCACCAGCCCTTCGACCTCCAGCACGGCCAGCGCCTGCCGCACGGTGGTCCGCGCCACCCCGAACTGCCGCTGCAACTCCGCCTCACTGGGCAGCGCCGCACCAGGCGCGAAGTCCCCGCGCTCGATCTGCTCACGCAACCGCGCAGCGATCACCTGATACCGGTACGCGGCGGCCGGGCCGTCCCCGACCACCACCCGCCCCTTGGACGGGACCGCGATCAGCAAGCCCTCCTCCTCCAGGAGGGCCAGGCCACGCCGTACCGTGTTCCGCGCCACTCCGAAAACCCGGCACAGCTCCGCCTCCGACGGCAGCACATTACCCGGCGCGAACTCGCCCGCCCGGATCCGCTTTCGCAGCCGATCAGCGATCTGGGTATAGACCCGCCCGCCGGTCAGCCATCGCCCTGTCGCCACCGGCTCAGCTGCGGTAGGCATCAAGCATCTTGTTCAGGTCGACGCTCAGGTCGCCCTGCTCGCCCTCACGCCACCCCTTGTGCGCGGCCTGCTCGATCCGGTCCACCGCAGGGGCCATCTGCAGGAACGAGACCCGTTCGTCGTGCTGATCGCCCCAGTAGAACCAGCAGAACGGCAGGTGCACGAATACCCGCCGCATCCGGCATCGGCTGTCGGTCACGTCCAAGGCCGGCCGCCCATTCTGCGTGATCACCAGCACATGCGTGACACCCCGCACGGCCAGCTGCTCGCCCAGCGCGACCAGCAGCCGCTCCGCGTAGATGCGTTGCTGCTCCTTGATGGACCTGCTCGTTTGCACCCTGTGCCTCCCTGACGTCCTGTGTGGTTCCTCGTGTGCGTCGAGGTTCGCCCCGCAGCCGGGGGCGGGAACACCACAACTTAGGGACGTCTAGGGACGTCTGATGCTAACGTCGCAGAGCAGGGTCGTTCTGCGAGAGGAGCAGACCGGTCATGAACAACAATTTCCGCTACGCACTGGCCGCCGCCCGGCTCAACACCACCGACGTCGCCGCCGCCCTCGCCGTCGACCCCAAAACCGTCAGCCGATGGCTTCAGGGCCGCGTCCCCTATCCACGCCACCGCTGGGCCGTCGCTGACCTCCTCGACGTCGACGAGGCTGACCTCTGGCCCGAAGCCGCACCACGCCACCAAGCACTCGCCGACGGCATCCAAGCGATCTACCCCCACCGCTGGACCGTCCCCCAGACCGTCTGGCGCAACCACTTCGCCAAAGCCCGCGAGGAGATCGACATCCTCGCCTACAGCGCCCTGTTCCTCGCCGAAGACGCGGCCATCCTCAACACCCTCACCCAGCGAGCCGAGGCCGGCGCCAAGGTCCGCATCCTCCTGGGCGACCCTGACGGGCCAGAAGTCGCCGCACGAGGGACCGACGAAGGCATCGGCGCCGAGGTGATGACAGCCCGGATCAAGAACGCCCTGATGCTGTACCGGCCACTCGTGAACGTCGACGGCGTGGAGACCCGGCTACATCGCACGGTCCTGTACAGCTCCATCTACCGGGCCGACGACGAACTGCTCGTCAACGCCCACGCCTACGGCACACCAGCCGCCAACGCCCCCGTCATGCATCTCACCCGCACCGACGGCCAAGGGCCCGCCGCTACCTACATCACCAGCTTCGACCACATCTGGAGCAGAGCCCAGCCTCACGGCAAGTAGCTCACACCTCAGTAGACACAGCTACGGTCCGGCCAAAGAGCAACTTTTCTCCTCGTTATTAAAGCGGCCCGCCTACGGCGGCCCGCAGCGCATGGGCCGCCAGCTGGCCGCGCTGCGGCTCTTCGGCCGGTCGCGGCCAGCGCGCCCCACGCGCACGATTCCCGCGCAGGACCTGGGAACTCCATGACATTGCCGGGTAAGCCCCTCTCGAACTTCGGAGACATGCAAGGGCTGGACAAAAATTTGCGTATGATCTTTCGAGGGGCAAATGCCGGACTTCTCCAGATGAGGGCAACGTGGACCAGCGGCTGTCTGACCTTGCGCGTTCTTCCGCGAACTTCGGGCATCTGTTCAGCCATAGTCCCCTCCTTGCCCTCTACGGTGCCCAAGCCGAAGCCATCGTGTTCACAGACTCGAACGCCGCGCTGGTTCATACGCGCCAGTTCGGCGAGGTACTGGCCGAAGTGCTGCTCACGCGGGCAGGGCTGAGGGTAGCTGGGGATAAGCAAGTCCACCGAGTTCAGGCCCTAGCGAATGCAGGCTTGGTGCCATCGAACATCCGCACGGGGTTTGACACCCTGCGGCAAGTTGGCAACCACGCGACGCACCGCCACATGTTCGACACGACGCGGGCTCTTCAGGGGATCCGAGTCGCCTGGGAACTCGGGATGTGGCTCAACCGGACTCTGACCGGGGACCGCACGGTCACAGCGTTCGTGCCACCAGCGGCACCGGTCGTCGTCGACCCTGCCGAGGTTGCCGCACTACAGGAGGCGCTGGAGGCAGATCGCGCGGCGCTCGCCGAATCGCAGCTACGGCTCAGCGAAATCTCTGATCTGTTCCAGGAGCGCGAGCGCGCACGCGTGATCGCTGACTCCATGGTCAACGAGGCGAATGCCCGCCACGAAGCCCTCCGGGCGGAGAACGAGGCGCTCCTTGCGGAGATGGCCAGGCTCCGAGGGGCCCAGGAAGGATCTTTCAAGGCGCACAAGGCCGCGCCGAAGCGGGTTTCGGCACTCGACCGTGCCACCCTGGTCGACCGCGCGCTACGCCCGGCCCCGCTAAATGAGGCGCAGGCCCGACGTGTTATCGATCAGCAGCTAGCTGAAGCGGGGTGGCTGGTTCAGGATATGAGGGAACTCAACCCGATCGCCGGCCGTGGTGTCGCAGTCCGGGAGTTCCGTCTCGCATCAGGCTCAGCTGACTACGTGCTCTACGTGGACGGAAAGATCGTTGGGGTGATCGAGGCAAAGCGTGAGGGGGAAACCCTCAGCGCTGCACAGGCCCAGAACGCGCGATACGCCGCAGGCACTCTCAAAGAGCACGCTCTCGCGGTATGGCACAAGGATGAGCCTCTCGTCTTCCGCTACGCATCCACCGGCGCGGAGACCGTGTTCCTCAATCGGCTGGACCCAGAGGCCCGCAGCCGAGAGGTCTTTTCCTTCCACCGGCCGGAGACCATCTCAGGATGGATGAGAGAGGCCGACGAGTTCCCGGAGACCCCGACCTATCGCGCCCGGCTCAAGCACCTGCCCGCCCTGGAGACCAGCGGGCTTCGCCCCGCTCAAATCGACGCGGTCACCGGGCTGGAGATGTCCCTCGGGCTCGACATGCCGCGTGCTCTCATCCAGATGGCGACCGGCGCTGGAAAGACGTTCACTGCCGTAACCGAGGCATACAGGCTGCTCAAGCACGGCAAGGCGCGCCGTGTCCTGTTCCTTGTGGACCGGAACAACCTCGGCCGCCAGGCCCTCGCCGAGTTCCGTAATTACGTAACCCCGGACGACGGCCGGAAGTTCAACGAGCTCTACAACGTGGAACGATTGGCTGGGGACTGCATTCAAGATTCCTCAAGCGTACTGATATGCACGATCCAGAAGATGTACGCGCTGCTGCGCGGCGAAGTCGTCGTCAACAACGACGCAGAGGATGACGCAGCCGAAGACAGTGATGCCGATTACGAAACTGACGCCCCGGTAGTCGTCGGATACAACCCGCGCGTGCCACCGGAGTCCTTTGACCTGATCGTAGTGGATGAGTGCCATCGCTCGATCTACGGACTATGGCGCGGCGTGCTCGACTACTTCGACGCCCATATTGTCGGGCTGACCGCGACGCCGACCAAGCAGACCCTGGGGTTCTTCAACCAGAACCTGGTCTCGCAGTACACCTACGAGATGGCTGTAGCCGACGGCGTCAATGTGGACTTCGACGTGGTCCGCCTCTCGACCAAGGTCGGCGAGGAAGGGTCTCTCATTGAGGAGGGCACCACAGTCAGAGTGCGGAACCGCGCGACCCGCGCGCAGCGGCTGGAGCAGCTCGACAGCGATTTCGTCTACGGCAAGCAGCAACTCGGCCGCAACGTCATCGCTGAGGACCACATCCGTACCGTGCTCACCACCTACCGAGACAACTGGCGACGGTGGTTCCCCGACCGTCAAGTGCTGCCCAAGACGCTCGTCTTCGCGGCGACCGACGATCACGCCGAAGACGTGCTGACCATCGCCAAGCAGGTCTTCAGCGTAGGCGATGAGTTCGCCACAAAGATCACGTACAAGGTTCGCAAGGCCGGGAAGAACCCGGACGACCTGATCAACGATCTCCGGCAGGACGCGCGACTCCGTCTTGCGGTGACGGTCGACATGATTGCCACGGGGACGGACGTGCGTGCATTGGAGTGCGTCATCTTCCTGAGGGCCGTCCGTAGCGCGGTCCTGTTCGAGCAGATGAAGGGGCGAGGATCAAGGACGCTCGACTCCGACGAGCTGCGTGAAGTCACCCCCGACGCGCCGGAAGACATCGCCAAGACACGATTCATCCTGCTCGACGCAGCGGGCGTAACCGATTCACCCAAAGTGGATTCCAAGCCACTGATGTCAGCGACCGACAAGCAGATCAGCTTGGAGACACTCCTCAAGAAGTGCGCGACCAGGGCCATCAATCTCACCGAGGCTGCGACACTTGCCGGCCGGCTGGCCCGGCTCAACCAGCAGATCACTCCCGAGGAGCGCGAGGAGCTAGCGACGGTCGGCAACGGGATGACCCTTACGGCGCTCGCCAGCGCGATCGTCAAGGCGATCGACCCCGATGAGCAAGAGACCGCTCGCGACAGCGGTGGAAAGGCGGCTGCACGAAGACTTGTGGAGGATGCGATCGCACCCCTCACCGGGAACCCCGCATATCGGGAACGGATCCTGGAAATCCGCCGCGACCATGACATCACGTATGACGCGACGACCAAGGATGAGGTCCGCACCTTCGTCGAGGTGCCCCGCGAGGAGCGTGCGGGTTCCACGGTCGAGTCGTGGCATGCATACCTGGAGAAGCACCGCGACGAGATCACCGCGATCCAGGTCCTGAGCACGAGCCGCGGTGGCGGACGCGATGCGCTTGCCAAGCTGAAGGCACTCGCCGCCAAGATCAAGCGACCGCCACACGCCTGGACCCCTGGCGTACTGTGGGACGCTTACGAGACTCTCGGTCGGGCGGCAGAGTCGCCTCTAGGCAACGCAGAGGTGCCCGATCTGGTCAGTCTCATCCGGTACGAGCTCGGGCTGGACTCTGACCTCAAGCCCTACCGTAGCGTCGTTGAAGAGCGATTCGCGGCGTGGCTGCTTCGCCAGGAGCAGGCAGGAGCGGCGTATACCCCGGATCAGCGATGGTGGCTGGAGCGGATCAAGGATGAGATCGCTATTGGCGTTGGCATCACAGTCGAGGCCATCAAGGGCGTAACCTTTACACCGCGCGGCGGTCAGGCCGGTCTCGTTCGAGACTTCGGCGGCCGGGACCGTGCCCGTGAACTGATCGACGAGATGGATCGAGAGTTGGCTTGAGCGAGGCACTGCCGGACGGGTGGGTATGGGCGACACTTGAGGATCTCCTTGCAGCAGAGCCGCGAGCGATCACCGACGGCCCGTTCGGCTCAAATCTCAAGTCGTCGCACTACACCGATTCGGGTGCGAGAGTGCTTCGCCTTCAAAATGTGGGCGACGGCGAGTTTCGCGACGAGCGAGCCTATATCAGCCTGGAACATTACGAGAATCTCAAGAATCACAATGTCCAGGCTGGCGATCTCATCTTGGCATCTCTCGGCGAGGAGTTGCCGAGGGTCGCTCTAGTCCCGGACCTCGAAGGCCCGGCCATCGTAAAGGCCGATGTGATCCGCGCCAGGTTGCACCCTGACTTGAATAGCAAGTGGGTGCTCTACGCGTTGCAAGCGCCGGCGACACGAGCCGTTGCTATGAGCAAGATCCGGGGCGTGGGGCGGCCACGCCTTGGTCTAGGTGAAATTCGCAAACTCCCGATCCCCCTTCCACCGTTGGCCGAGCAACTCCGCATCGTCGAGACCCTCGAAGGCCATCTATCCCGACTTGATGCAGCGAATCGTTACATCGCTAGAGTTCGCCAATCTACAACCTCTTTTGATAGCACACGGCGTTGCGAGCTTCTTGACCCTTGGCTCTCATCGACCCGGAAGCTGAAGACGCTTCTTGCCTCGCCTCTTATCAATGGTCGATCGGTGCCCACAGATGATGATGGCTTCCCCGTTCTCCGCCTCACTGCGATCAAGAACAGGGTTCTAGACCTTTCGGCACGGAAGGGTGGGGCGTGGCAGAGGGAAGATGCTACGCCCTTTCTAGTTGAGCGTGGTGACTTCATGGTGAGTAGGGGGAATGGCTCCCTACATCTGGTCGGGCGCGGGGCTCTGGCCGTTGGCGACCCCGACCCGATTGCTTTTCCGGATACGATGATCCGTGTGCGGCCGAATCCGTATGTCGTCGATCCTGAGTTCCTGGCTTTTGTGTGGGACTCGCAAATTGTACGCCGCCAGATCGAGACTGCTGCGCGGACAACCGCAGGAATATACAAGGTCAATCAGAGAATCCTTGAAGCGCTTGACATTCCGATACCTCCACTCGATGTACAGGCACAAATAATTGAAGCCGCCCGGGACCACTTCGCAGTGGTAGAGCGGCTGATGGAGGAAACCGGCATGGCGCAGAAGCGATCCGAGCACCTCAGGCGCTCCCTCCTAGCGGAAGCTTTCACAGGAAGGCTGGTCCGGCAGGAATCGGCCGATGAACCAGCCGTAGAAGTTCTCAAACGGATTGAGGTGGAGCATTACAGTCGGCCGAAGAAACTCCGCCCTCGTAAATCCGGTCCGAACAAGACTACACTTCCACCGCCGAAGATCACAGTTGTGCCAGCTGGCACGCAGGAAGAGCTAGCGCTGTGACCATTGATACGCCTGCCAGCACGATTATCGCAGCCCAGGCTGAGACACACTCTCTCGTCTCTAAGCTATGGAACTACTGCACCGTTCTTCGCGATGACGGACTTTCCACGATCGACTACGTAGAGCAGCTTTCTTACTTGCTATTTTTGAAGATCGCTGACGAGCAATACCAGACCGACCTATCCGAAGAGCCAAAGCGGATCGTTCCAGAGCATTTGGACTGGTCGTCTCTAATCGCAAAGAAGGGAGGAGAGCTAGAAGCCCACTACCGGACCGTCCTCGTAGAGCTGGCAAAAAACCCACACACGAACCTCGGTACGATCTTCGCTAAGGCCCAGAATAAGATTACCGATCCGGCAAAGCTCCAGAAACTCGCCGTCGAGCTGATCGGCAAACAAGAGTGGGCTGCCGCCGGGGTCGACATCAAGGGCGATGCCTACGAAGGTCTGCTCGCCAAGGGCGCTGAGGATGTCAAGACCGGCGCTGGCCAGTACTTCACGCCTCGCCCGTTGATCGACGCGATCATCGACGCGGTACGCCCGACCCCGGATGACACGATCCTGGACCCGGCATGCGGCACCGGCGGGTTCCTCATCGCAGCCCACGCCCACATTGCTCGCGAATACGCTGGACGCATGACGAAGGCCCAACAAGATCACCTTTCGTCAGGCGCCATTCGGGGCGTCGAGCTGGTTCCGGGGACCGCACGCCTCGCCGCCATGAACATGCTTCTTCACGGCATTGGCACGAGCGACGGACCTTCCCTTATCGACGTCCGTGATGCTCTGGCCAAGCAGCCAACCGGCGATGAGCGGGTTTCTCTCGTACTCGCCAACCCTCCGTTCGGCAGGAAGTCCTCAATCACCGTCTACGGCACCGACGGCAAGTTGGACAAAGAGGACATCTCCTACGACCGTACCGACTTCCGCTCTACAACAACGAACAAGCAGCTCAACTTCCTCCAGCACATCATGTCCGCGCTCAAGGTCGATGGCCGCGCTGCAGTCGTCCTGCCGGACAACGTGCTCTTTGAGGGCGGGGCCGGCGAGGCAATCCGGCGGCGACTGCTCCAGGATTTCGACGTCCACACCTTGTTGCGTCTACCCAAGGGCATCTTCTACGCCAGTGGTGTGAAGGCGAACGTCCTGTTCTTCGACAAGAAAGCCCCCCGAGCCGACAAGAAGCCGTGCACCTCCAAGCTGTGGGTTTACGACTTCCGGGTGGGCCAGCACTTCACTCTCAAGACCAGGCAGCTCCGACGCCACCACTTGGACGGCTTCGTTACCGCATACCTGCCGGGGAAGTCACGCAAGGACCGGGTGGCCACCGAGCGTTTTGCTCCATACGACGTTACCGACCTCCTCAAGCGCGACAAGGTGAATCTGGACATCACGTGGCTCAAGGACCCGGCGCTAGAAGACTCGGACAGTCTGCTGCCTCCGGCCGTGATCGCGCGCGAGATCGTCGATGACCTGCAAGCAGCGCTCAACGAGTTCGCCGCGATCGCCGAGGCTCTGGGCGAGCCAGTGGACGACGAGTCGGCGCCTGAGGTCTAAATCGCTGCCGCGCCGCTTCCGGTGCTCGGGCCTAGAGGCCCTGCGCTCCGGGTCGGCTTGCCACCGGATACGCGGGTTGCGGTGGTCTGCTGGACAGCAGGGAAGTACAGCAACGTCGCCTCACGCTGCCTGATCGTCCCGTACGGCGTCACACGGTTGAGCAGCAGCGCCGGGCGCCGACCACGGTTCTCCGCTTGACTCGTAATGAAGTGGTCGGGTTGCGGCCGACGATCGCTGACTTCGGTTCCCACCGACCGGGGTTGGGGCGATCGCCGGCAAGGCCCTCCTATGTCGGGCCTTGCCGCCGGGTGACCATGGCTGAGGTGACAGCAGTACTGACAGCAACGTCCCCACACGCCGACGCATCCGCGCCACCGTCCACACGCGCCTGACCACGGCCTCGATCAGGCGAGCAGAGTGATTGCTCCGCCTGAAAAGCGGACAGTCATATTTCCATATTTTGGTTCGACAGCCAATCGTCTGGAATCCGTGTACTGCTAGCCGACGGAGTATCCGCTGAGGAGATTTGTGCCTCGTGTGCGGTTTTGCCTGTGTAGCCGAGATGGCACTGCGGGAGTCGTTTTCGTATCGATCCCAATAGCGTAAGGCGTTGATCTTCCAAATGACTTAACCTGCCTTGTCCCTACTAGGTGTGCAGGTGGATGCCATGAGCGAGCAGGCCGCACAGGCGATCGTCGGAAACGAGCAGACTGAGGTTTCGAAGGAAGGCGTAAGCTCTCCCACAAGGAAGCCAGCGGGTGCAAGGGCAGTTCCGAAGTGGGAGGCAGATGCACGGGACCGCGTTCGAGCGGCTATACGGCGCTACTCCAAGCCGCTAACTGATCTTATTGCGCGTGATGCTAACGAAGGGGACACGCGCCTGCTCATCACCGACTTCCTGTGTGCAGGACTCGGCTACGACAAATATGACGACCTCACCACGGAATACCAGGTCAAGGGCGAGTTCGCCGACTACGGCATCCGCATCGACAAGCAGCTGATCGCCTTCATCGAGGTGAAGCGTTGCAGTCAGAAGCTCAACGTCAAACACCTGCGGCAGGTGCAGATGTACGCCGTGAACGAGGGCGTCGAGTGGATGATCCTGTCCAACGGACAAGTGTGGCAGGCGTATCACATGACCGCCGGCCTCCCCGTCGTCATCGACCTGGCCCTTGAAGTCGACCTGCTCAGTGAAAGCGGCCTGAGCGCCAAGACTGACGCGCTCTTCTACCTGACCAAGGAGGCGTTCAAACGTCGCCTGATCGATGACCTGTGGAGGGCTCGCGCCGCGACGTCGCCGAAGTCACTCGCCCAGGTACTTCTGTCCGACGTAGTGACCGACGCCGTACGCAAGGAACTGCGACGTCAGACGAACCACAATGCCGATGTCGGCGAGATCCATCGCATCCTGCGCAGCGAGGTACTTCGGCCAGAGACCCTGCTTTGAGGCGTGCTCTCACGGTACAGCGCCGAGGTCAGTGATCTTGCTAACGCGGGTGCTAACAACCGCTCCGGACAACCCTGGATGCTTCTGGAGTGGGAACGCTCCAGAAGTGGCTTCGAGCAGGCGTTCGTGATGGCGGTGGACAGTCTCGAAGTCCCTTGTAAACAGAAGGTCAGAGGTTCGATTCCCCTCGTCGGCTCTGCAACCACAAGGCCCCTGAACAGGCGTTACGCCGTCAGGGGCCTTGTGCTTTGCGAGCTTCAACCGGTGTCTTCGGCGCCTGTGGGAGCCACCTTGGGAGCCACCGGGGTCAGTTTCCCCAGGAGGGCGCTGGAGATGGCTTCGGTCGCGGCACGCCGGTCACCTTCCAGCAGGTGCCCGTAAACGTCCTTGGTGATCGCGATGCTGGCGTGGCCGAAGACCTCGGAGACGACGTGCAACGGAGTCCCCTGGGCGAGCATGAGCGATGTGCCCGAGTGGCGAAGCTCGTGCGGATGCCAGCGCCCGAGGCCCGCCTTCTTGGCCAGCCGGGAGAACAGATGCGAGAAGGTGTCCGGGTGGGACGGGTTGCCGAAAGCGGTGGGAAACATCAGGGTTGCGGGATCGACCGGGACGCCGTCACGCACCCTGCCGTAGGAGGGCAGGGCGAGCGTGACGAACAGGGACGGCCGGTAGGTCTTGCCGTCCGGCGCGTGGAAGGTGCGTCCAAGGGTGGTGTTGGCCATTTTGCGCTGGGAGAGATCGGGCGCGCCCTGCCGCCGCCTGGTCGAACGGGTCCGTTTGGTGGTGGTACGGCCGTTGACGTTGCCCCGCATCCCGGCGGCGTTGATCTCCTCGTCCAGGCCCGAGATGATCGTGTTGAGGCCGGTGGTGTCGTGGCCGGCCTGTTCGGCGGCATCTCGCTGGGCCTGCATGTCGGCGCGGAACTCGACGAGCCAGCGATGTTCCTTGTTCGGTTCGTCGGGCGTGATGGTGGTTCGGTGTCGAGGTGCCAGCCTTCGCGGCATTGGGCCATGCGGAGCTGCCGGTTGCGCCGCTGGGAAGCAGGCGAGGTCACCTGGCCCCGCGAGCCCTACCGGCTGGCACTGACCGAGGCCACCCACCTCGACCCGGAAGACTTCGGCTCCACCCCCACCAAACGCGCACGTACGCTCACAAAGACCTGCACAACGGTCGAGAGCATCATTCGTCGGCCTGACCGGAGCAGCACTCTTCAGCGCCGTACTCGCCCCACAGGGAACCACCCGAACCGCGGACCTCGATATCGAGAAGATCGCCGCCACACTCGTCGACTACTCCACCCCGCCGGACGGCCCCATCAACCTCGCATCCCTTGCCGACGCGGTCTCGGCCGCCAAACGCAACTACCAGGCCTGCCGGTACGCCCAGGTGACCGCCAAACTGCCCGCCCTCCTGCGCAAACTCCGCGCAGCCTGCACCTCCCTGCACGGCGACGACCGGCTACGAGCCCACGCCCTGGCCGCCGAGGCCTACCACGTCACCGCCTCCATCCTGCTCAAACAGGAAGACAAGGGCCTCGCCTGGCTCGCCGCAGACCGCAGCGTCCAAGCCGCACACGCCAGCCAGAGCCCGCTCATGATCGGATCCAGCTCCCGCATCATCACCCACGCCCTCATGGACGGCGGCCACCACCTCGCCGCCACCGACACCGCACGCGGCGCAGCCCAACGCATGGACGCCGACCTGTCCGCACCCTCCCCGGACGACCTGTCCATCTACGGATCACTACTGCTGCGCGGAGCCATCGCGGCTGCCAGCACCGGCAACCGCCACAACACCGCCGAACTCCTCGACGAAGCCGCCGAAGCAGGAACCAGACTCGGCCACGACGCCAACCACATGTGGACCGCGTTCGGCCCCAACAACGTCCTGTGCCACCGGGTCAACCTCGCCCTGCGCTTCGGCGACGCCGGCACCGCCCTCGACTACGCCCGCCAGGTCGAACTGGACCAGCTCCCGATCAACGAACGCAAGGCCACCCTGCTCCTCGACACCTCCCGCGCCTTCCTCATGCGCAACCAGCACGACCGAGCCCTGCACATCCTGCGCGCCGCAGGCGAGATCGCCCCCGAAGAAGTCACCGGCCGCCCCACAGCCCTCCGGCTCGTACGTGACATCCTGGCAACCGCCCCGATCAGCGTCCGCCGCGAAGCCCGCGACTACGCGGCAACCCTGGGAGTCACCGCGTGACCCAACCCGGCAAGGTCCTCTACATCATCGTCTGCGCCGCAGGACCAGCCCCCGACGTCGGCCGCCTCGTCACCCTCGCCCAAGACGCCGGCTGGACCGTCCAGATCATCGCCACCCCGCCCGCACTCGACTTCATCGACGTCGCCGAACTGGAGAAGCAGACCGGCCGCCCCGTCCGCAGCCAGTACCGCAAACCCCACGAACCCAAATCCCCCCGAGCTGACGCCATCATCGTCGCCCCCGCCACCTACAACACCATCAACAAGTTCGCCCAAGGCACCGCCGACACCTACGCACTCGGCCTCCTGTCCGAAGCCCCAGGACTCGGCATCCCCGTCGTCATCCTGCCCTTCGTCAACACCGCCCTGGCCTCACGCACCCCGTTCCAACGCAGCGTCGACCAACTCCGCGCCGAAGGCGTACACGTACTGATCGGCCCCGGCCAATTCGAACCACACCCACCCAGCGCCGGCGCCGAACGCATCGACACCTACCCCTGGACACTGACACTCGAGAACTTGCCGAATTGATCTCTTACGTATCAAGCGGCGGCGCGGCGCGCCGCCGTACCCCCGGCCCTCCGCCCGCCCGCCGTCCGGGCGTGCGGCCTGGGGGCCGGTCCCGGACGACGGCGGGACACCGGGCCGGCCACCGCACGCCGGCCCCGCCGTACCAATCGAACGCACCGGCCGGGGTTGCCACGCCGCCGCACAGACACAGCCCTACGATCACCACTACATGGCTGGGCGCCGTACAGGGATGGGGGCGATCGACGGTCCAGGGCTTCGTTCCTCAGCCCTGGCCCACGGCATTACAGCGAGCTGCCCTTGACGGGCTGATGTAACCGAGTGCTCAGGTGAGCCGTGCTCGCTGCACGTCGAGCCTTGGCGTAGACCACGGCTATCCAGTTGGATCAGCGGGCGGTAGGTGCCACGGCAAAGCGACCTGCTGGGTGGGAAAATCCCCTGCCAGCAGGCGTTGCATCAGCATGGCCAGGCCAACCGGCACGACCATTTCCTCCGCCGACTCAAGCTGCGACACCGTCCACCATGCGAAATGGTCCGTTACTCTGCGTTCCTCATCGTCCATGCCCGAGGTATCCACCTGCAGCCTGCTGACACGCAGCAAGAAATAGGAATCCACGGACCTGAATGTCTGCCCGCGAAGCGACCATGTTCCCGAACTGGTCGCTACGACTGGGCCTAAAGCTTCAGGGGCGACGGCATACCCCAACTCCTCGCGAAGCTCTCGCGCAGCGGCCTGCTGCAAACTTTCCCCGGGATCAACGCCGCCGCCAGGCGTGAACCATGCATAAAATGGATCTCCCACCTGAAGCAGCAGCCCGCGATAGACCAAGAGCCGATCGCAATCATTAACCAGCAGGACACGAGCGGTCGAATGGGAGATGATCTCGCTCATGAGCGAGATCATAGGCCGCTCCGCAGCGACAGGCGATCTCCGTACCCGCGTATGTCCGCCCTGAGGCAGCGGGAGCCACCTTGGGAGCCACCGGGGTGAACGATCTCGAATCGAGGCGAACGCATGCGGACGCCGAGAACGCCGCCGAGCTGCACGGTGAACGAGTCCGAACGCCAGTGATGATCGTTTGGGGACCTTGTAAACAGAAGGTCAGGGGTTCGATTTTCCTCGTCGGCTCTTCATTGTGAAGCCCCTGAACTGGTGTTTCCGGTTCAGGGGCTTAGCGTTTGTCGGGACATATCGTGATCTTGCTAACAGGAGACCACCTCCTGGGCGAAGATGTCGGCGGCTGTGGCGGCCTGCTCGACCGGTGAGACCTGCTCAGGTCGAAGTACGGGGGCGTCGTCCGGCGGTAATGTTCGCCGCAATGAGCAGCCCGGCAGGGACGGCTGTGAGAAGGAAACCGCTTGGTCCGATCAGGCTGACGGCCAGCGCTCCCCAGGCGAGGATTACCCAGCCGACATACGCGGGGACGTGATGTCCCTGCCGCCCCACCCGCGCCACCAGTAGCCCTAGCAGCACCAGCACTACGACGAATCCACCGGGCAGGGCCCAGAACGTTGCCACCGAGTCGCTGTCCGCGGCACGGTTGCGGAGGTCCCCGGCGAGCCAGCCGGACCAGGGAGCGAGGCGGGCGAACACGGCGGTGTGCGCCACAGCGATCAAAATCATGGTTCGGCCGGCCCAGATGGTGAGCCGACTCGGGGGCGCGGACAATGCAGGTGTCTGTACAGCAACGTCGTCTTACCCGGCCGGATGTCGGTTGTTCACGACCACCGCTTGAGCAGAACGGCCGCGCGTTGACGGGACATCTGCCCGGAGTCGCTCACGGAACGACCGTAGGCTTCCGCACGACACCGCCGCCGGGCGCACCGTTCGCCGGCTCCTCGGCTGTGCCCACGGCAGGTGGGTCAGCGCTTGCGGATGATCGTGACGCCGTCGCGGAGCGGCAGCATCACGGCGTCGCCCCGGTCGTCACCGGCCACCAGGTCGTTGAGCCCGCGCATGGTCACGTGGCGCGGCTCCTGGTGGACCGGGTCCAGGACACGGCTGCCCTGCGGGACGTTGTCGAGCACGATGACGCCGCCGGGGCGCAGTCGGAGGAGGATCTCCTCGTAGTACGCGGCATAGTTCTCCTTGTCGGCGTCGATGAAGGCGAAGTCGTAGTCGGCTGTGGCGGGGAGGGCGCGGAGGCTGTCCAGGGCGGGGCCGAGCCGCAACTCGATGCGATCGGACACCCCGGCTTTCTCCCAGTGGCGGTCCGCGATGGCGGTCCATTTGTCGCTGACGTCCAGGGCCAGGAGGTGTCCGTCGGTGGGGAGCCCACGGGCGATGCAGATCGAAGAGTACCCGGTGAAGACGCCGACCTCGATAGCCCGCCGGGCGCCGGTGAGCTGGGTCAGCATGGTCAGCAGCGCATCCTCGTCGTGGGTGATCTGCATGAGGGCCACGCCGCCGGTGGCCTCGTTGGTCTCGGCGGCGAGTTCGCGGAGTACGGCATCAGCCGGCGTGGTGTGGGCGAGCGTGTAGCCGGCGACGGCCGGGTGCACGAGGTCCCCCAGATGCTCAGCCTGCAGGCCCTCCCCGCGGAATGATCGGACGGTGAGGTCGGGTGGCTGGCGGCCCATCGCCCGCCCGCGGGGTGCGCATCTCGGCACGCGGAACGGCTCGAACTGGACCTTTGTTGGCATATTGGTGATCCGCCCGACTTCCAAGACACCATCGCCGCGCCAGTGCCCTGACGCGTTGCCGTACGGCTCACCAAGCAGGTACGCGGCGGGCTCGCCGACGGATCACCACGACGAGTATCGGCAACTCACGGGCGCACTGGCAAGCGCATTGCTGGGATCCACCTTGAAGGCCACCCGAACAGGTTCGAACGGTCGAACGAATGACGGCCAGCGGGCAGTGGTGGCTGAATACTTGCTGCGTGGGCTGGTACGGATCGACGGTCGAGGGCCATATGTGCCTATTCAGGCGCCTGCCCATGCCTTGCCTCCGGCTGGAGGGCGTCGTCTGCGGCAGGGGAGACGTACCCGGTGAAGTGGCGCAGTTCTCTGCTGAGCGCGGCTGCGGCGGCGGTCAGGCCGAGTAGCCCACCCAGGATGACGAGCGCCGCGGCGCCGCCCAGTGCCGCAGCCAGTGTTCCGCCCAGAACCGGGCCGAAGGGTTTGAGCGCCATGCCGCCCATGCTGAGGACCGCGCCCATCCGGCCGAGCATCGCTTCGGGCACCATTCGTGCGATCACCACGTTCAGCACGACGTTCAGCGAGGGTGTCGACAGGGTGATGAAGATCAAGGGCACCATGGGCCACCACGCTCCCCACGGCAGCGCCGTGGCGGCCAGAGCGGCGCCGAAGATCGTCAAGACGGCCGGCAACAGTCTGCCGGGCGGCAGGAGTTTGCTGATGCGGCCTGACAGCAGTGCCCCGGCCAGTCCGCCGATGCCGAGGCCGGCCAGGACCGTGCCGGTGGTGAGGGCACTGCCGCCGCGTTCGCCGACCAGCACGATGAGAGGTATCAGGAATGCCCCGCCCAGCAGGTTGAGGACCATCACCGCCGCGGTGACCTCCCGCAGGCCCCGCCGGTGCCACAGCCACATGAGGGCCTCGGTTGCTTCGCGGCGCATGCCACGCCGCGTCAGGTGGGGTTCCTCGCTGTCCTCTCGTGTGGAGGTTTGTGACGGGTCCGACGGGCGGCGTGGGACCTTCGCGAGGATGTAGAAGAGCGCGGCGGCAAGGAAGGTGAGGGCCTCGACGACGAAGGGCACTGCCCGTCCCAGGCCGTACAGCAGGCCGCCGAGCGGAGGGCCGATCAGCCCGGCGGCATGTGTGCGGGACTCCTCCTGGGCGTAGGCGCCGTGCAGCTGGCTTGTGGGAACGATGCCGCGAATGGCGGTGTCCCGGACAGGCTCGATGAACGCGGCGCAGAGCGTGTCGAGCACCGCCAGCGTGACGAAGTGCCAGATCTGTACCTGGTCGGTGAGGATCAGTGCGGCCAGCAGCGCTGAGACGACCGCCTGGAGGCTCTGGGCGGTCAACAGCGTACGGCGGCGGTCCCACCGATCCACCCAGACGCCTGCCGGTATCTGGATCAGCAGAAACGCGACGGTGCGGGCCCCGGCGACGATGCCCGCCAGCCCGGGTGAGCCGGTGAGCGCGAGCACCAGCAGCGGCATGGCCAGCCTGGTGAACTCTGACCCCAGCCGAGACACCGCGCTGCCGAGCCACAACCACTGGAAGCGCGCGTTCCTGCGCAGGGGGACGACCTCTGTCACGGACCATCTTCCTTGGTGTGGCGGTGGAGGCTCTGGAAAGTGGAAGTGCCGGTCATCCGCAGCGTTCAACTGCTCTCAATGCGTCGCCGTACGTGGTGGGCGGGTGAGGTGCCGCGGGCCGTTGTGGTGGAGTGGCGGTAGCGGCCCGGCGAGAGGCCGTACTCGCGGCGGAACGCGCCCGCGAACGCGAACTCGGTCGCGTACCCGATCTGGCGGGCGATGGTCGCCAGCGGGGCATCCGTCTCCCGCAGGAGGCGGGCGGCGTAGTCGAGGCGCCAGCCGGTCACGTATTTCATGGGCGGCCTGCCCATCTGTGCGGTGAATCGGCGGGTGAACACCGTACGGGACATGCCCGCGACCTCGCTGAGCCGGGCCACCGTCCACGGCCTCGCCGGATCGCGGTGGATCTCCTGGATCGCGGTGGCGATCGCCGGATCGCCGATCATCGGCGTCCCGGCCGCGCCCTGGACCTCGTGCCACTGGCGTAGCGCGTGGACGAGGGTGAGGTCCACCAGCGCGGAGCGGGTCGCGCCGGTGCCCAGCCGCGTATGGGAGAGGTCCGCGCCGAACAGTTCGGTCAGCGAGCGCAGTTCGGGGCGGAGGCCATAGTCCGGCGTGACCGTGATCACGTCGGGGAGCGCCTGAAGGTACTGCGGAGCCCGGCCGTGGTCGAGCAGGTAGGCGCCGCACAGGAAGTCGAAGTCGAGGGGGCCGGGACCCGGCGGCTGGGAGCCGGGCTCCGCCACCGGAAGATCCTCCAGCGCACACGGAGCATGGCTGAATCCGTGCTCGGCCCCGGACGGGACGAGCACGATGTCGCCCGTTTCCACCCTCACCGGTTCCCCGGTGGACCTGATCAGCCAGCAGGAGCCGCGCAACGCGATGTGGAATCCACTGCCGGAGAAGGCGGGGAAACGCATGCCCCGGGAACCGGACTGCTTGATCAGGCGGGCGTTGGCGCTTCCGGCGCGGATGGTACGGATCACCTCGCTGATCACATCCATGCGGCAGATGCTAGCCAACGTCGCCGGTCAGCCCTGGCGGCACATAGGCGTATGAAGCTGGGCCGTTCGCGTATGGCCTGGCCACGTGGCCGGTGGTTGAGTGTGCGTACATGACCGACCATTCGACGAGCGACGAAGAGACGTGCCGGGTGCTGCGCGCACACGCTGAGAAGGCGGACCTGAACGGTCGCGTGGCGCCCGAGAGCCTGCACGCGGTCGGCGCGAGCGGGGGCTTCGCGCTGCGCACACCGCGGGCGTACGGGGGCGCCGGGGCCGGGGCGGAAACGATGGCCCGGCGCCTGGCCTCGCTGGGGCGGGCCTGTCCGTCCACGGCCTGGATCGCCGGAACGTGCGCGACGAGCAAGGATCTCGTGGCCGCGTACCTCCCCTGGTCGGTCCAGCAGGAGTACTTCGCCGACCCCGACGCCCTGACCTGCGGGTCCGGTCTTCCCCTCGGCCGGGGTGAACCCGTCGCCGGAGGGATCCGGGTGACGGGAAGCTGGCCGAACGTCTCCGGGTGCGAGGACGCGACCTGGGCGGGGCTGGCCCTGATGGTCGACGGCCGGCTCTGCCTGGCCGTCATCCCGTTGGCCGACCTGACCGTCGAGCGGACCTGGCACATGGCCGGCATGCGCGGGACCGGCAGCCACAGCCTCACCGCCGACGGCGCGCTGGTGCCGGCCGAGCGGGTGGCGGAGATGTCCATGCCGGCGATCGGCAAACGGCTGATGTACGGCCTCACGGTGCTCGGTCCGGTGGTGGGAGCGTCCCGCGGCGCGCTCGATGTGACCGACGAACTGTTCGCTTCCGACCGGAAGCCGTACATGACCGCCTACTCGCGCATGGGGGAGTCACCGGGGGCCAGGCACTGGCTGGCGGAGGCGACCCACCTGGTCAACCGGGCCGAACGTACGATGCTCGCGATCGCCCGGGCGCTGGACGCGGCCGACCTGTCCGACGCCGGCCACACCGGCCTGGACATGGATCTGGCGGGGGCGGGTGGAGACTGCAGGGCGGCCGTCGAGCTCATGCTCGACCTGTACGGCGCGAGCGGGTTCGACACCGCGAACCCGCTGCAGCGGTACTGGCGCGACGTCGCGGTCGGCAGCCGCCATCCGCATGTGCGTACCTATCTGGCGGTGGAGAGGTTCGGCTCGGCCCTGGCCGAGCGGCACGTCGGACAGGGGTGAGGGGTACGCGGGGCCGCCACAGAATCGGGTCGTCGCATCGACGCGGGCCTGGCGTCGGAGGTCTTGTTCCGTCATGCCGGAGACGTCGGTCAGGGTCGCGCCCCGCAGGTCGGCGTTGGTCGGGTTCGCGCCGGCCAGATCCGCGCTGCTCAGGTCCGCGCCCTTCAGAAACGCCAGGGGCAGCTTCGCGTTGGTCAGGATCGCCCTGCTCATGTCAGCCTGGGCCAGGCGCGCGCCGGTCAGCCTGGCACCGGGTGCGCGGATCTCCATCAGGTCGATGGTGCGGGCGTCCAGGTCGGCCTTCCGGTGGCCGACGTGGTCAGTGCGGCCTGGATGTCGGTGGCCGGTCTCGCGGGAGGCTTCGCCGTGGGTGCGGGGTCGTGTTCGCGGATGAACGCCGCCAGTACGTCGTAGACGTTCTGATGGTTGCGGGCCGAATCTCTGGCGACCCGTTCGAGGGCGTAGATGCCGCCGAGCCGGGCATCGAGTTTGCCGGCGCCCAGTTGGTCGACGGCCTTCGTGTACCGGTCGGTGAACTGCCCCTGGCGTGTGGTGTCGAGGGTCTGCGCGGTTTACTACAGGCCCTGTGCGGTGAACAAGCCGGGGAAGGGCAGTAGCACGGTCCCTCCGGCGGTGGCCGCGATCAGAGCCAGGACCGGGGAGAGCCAGAGCAGCCGGCGCCCCGATGGAGGGCTTGTGGCGCCTCGGTCTCGGCCGGTGGTGGGGCCTGCTCAGATTCGGCGGCACGTGCCGCGGCGCGCGTTTCGCGGCGGGCTCTGGCGGCTACGGCCGCGGCGATGATCTCACGGGCCGGCACCTGGGGGCGGCTGCGCTTCATGCCTCTTCGAAGGGCCGGAAAGGCGGGCGGGTCGTCAGGCGTTGGATCATCATGGTGAGGGAGGAGACCCCGTGCGAATGATGATCGTGTGTCTGTCCCTGGCGCTGCTGCCGGCCTCCTGCGGCTGGGCACAACGGGCCTCGCCCGGTGCATCCCCCGGCGGGTTCGAGGCGCGTGCGCGTCACGTGGCGGAACGCTGGCAGGGTTCGGCCGACGACAGGGCCTGGCGCCAGGGGTTCGTCGCGCTGGAAGTGCTCAACCCGCGAGGGTGGAACCACGTGGGCCGCGTCCCGGCCTGGGTGAACAGGAGCTCGCACAACGGCGCCTGGCGGCTGGCCGCCGAACTGCCCACCGATCCTCCGGCCGACGCCGAGGTGCGGTGGCCGGACGGCGCGGTCTCGCAGGTGCCGCTCATCGCGGCGGCGAGCGCGTACGAGGAGTTCAGCGAACCGGCCGGCCTCGTCGAGGAGCAGTGCCCGGCCAAGGGATGCCGTTCGCTCCGGGTGACCGGTGTGAAGCTGGGCAGGGTGCCGCTGGAGACCAGTCGCGGTACGGTCCGCATGCCTGCCTGGGTGTTCACCGTCGAGGGGGTCGAGCAGAAGAAGGTCCATGTGGCGGTCGATCCCTCGGCCGTCTCCGCCCGTCCCGAGCGGGTGGAGGGAAGCACCGAGGAGGTGATGGCGTACGACCGCGTCGCGGACAGGCCGCACGAACTGCGGCTGCGCTATGGGTACGGTGCCTGCGACAACGTTCACGGGGTGCGCGTTCACGAAACGGACCAGGTGGTGGTGGTCGGCGTGGACAAGGAGAACACCGACCCCGGCAGGCCTTGCCCGACGATACTCGAGTCGGCCGTGACCACGGTCACGCTGGCCCGGCCGCTGGGTGAGCGTCTCGTGCTCGACTCCGGTACGGGGGTGCCGGTGCCGCGGGGACTGGACGGGCGCTGAACCAATGGGTTCGCTCTGCCCTTTTCGGTTTGCGAATGCGCAGGCCCCTGATCGGCTGTGTCGCCGTCAGGGGCCTGCTGTTCTCCGGTTCCCCAACCGTGTCGCGCGAAGAATGCTCATTCAGGCGGACAGGGACGCCGCCGGTTGTCTCAGAGGATCGTGATGGTGTCGACGTGCGGCGGCCTGTTCGGGAAATTCATGATGGTCCAGCGCTTGATGCGGACCTTGGCGCCGTTGTAATCGAGGTATTCGATGTCGTTGTTTCCGGTGGAGATCTGGTCGGCCCACAGGCGGACGGACAGCGTCCCCTTGTTCGCGTAGCAGCGCACGCGGGTGGCCGGCCAGGCTCCGTCATGCCCCGTGAATTTCAGCAGGTCCGTACGGTTGCCGCAGTCCACGATGTTGATGGCGTGTGCGGCGCCGACCGGCAGGCTCGCTGCGAAGACGGCGGCCAACGCGGCCACCGTGAGCGAGTTGCGCAGTCTTTTGGTTCCAGGCATCCCTATGTCTCCTGGGGTTGTGGATTATGCCCCCGACGTTGCGGGTTCTTTCCGGGACAGCCGATTGTTTATTCATGCCTTGCCGATTGTCAATAAAGCTGTTGATTCGGTCTTTCGGGACCGTGTGTACAAGATGTCTTTCCCGATGCGCGGTTCCGGCTGTTTTCCGGTGTGCTCGAGCGGCGCGCAAGGCCTGTCAAAGGGCGAAGGCTCGCTCGACGGTGCCCGAGTCCAGGTCGACGAGGTGCGCGTCGGGAAAACGGAGGTTCGTCCAGAAGCCGCCGGGGTCCTTCAGGCCCAGCCGCGCCTTCACCCATACGGTCATCGCCATGCCGTGGGTCGCCACCGCGAGCGGGCGGCCGCCGGCGCGTACGAGCTGCTCGTTGATCCCCGCGTCGAAGCGCTCGGCGACGTCGGCTCGCGGCGCCACTCCGTGCTGCGCGAGCCTCTCGACGTGCGGGACTTCGTCATCAAGTAGGCGACCGCGGTCAGTCCGTCCGAGGCCACAGGTCGTACGGGTTGCGCCCCGGGCGGAACCCGTTGGCCTGTGCCAGGTCCGCTGCGTCCCTGAATCCGCGGGCGACGGCCGCGGGTTCGTGGGCGTCGCTGCCGAACGTGACGGCCTCCCCGCCTTCCTCGTGCCACCACCTGACGATGGCCGCGTGCAGTGGTATGCGCGTGTTGATCTCCAGAGCCCTGCCGGAACGGGCGGTCGTCCGCAGCGCGTGCCGGAAGTCCTCCTCGAACGCGGTCGGGTCGAACGGGCCCGCCTCCCGCTCCGGCCAGTAACGGATCGGATAGTCGATGTGGGCCAGCACGGAGAACGCCTCGCTTCCGGCGGCGAGCCTGGCGACCTCGGCCAGGTAGTCGCGTACGACGTCGGCCGCGGGCCGGTGCCCGTACAGGCCGGGGGGTTCGGCGAAACCGTCACGGTGCGGGAGGCAGTGCAGGGACCCGAGCACCCGATCGAAGCGCCCGGGGGCGAGAACCTCGGCGACGGCAGCGGCGTGCCAGTGAGGTTCGCCCAGCTCCAGGCCGCTCAGGATGCGAAGGGCCGGGAAACGTTCGCGGCAGCGCTCGATCTCCTCCAGGTAGGAAGCCGGGTCGAACGCCGGCGGGGTGAGCAGCCCGTCCGGCGCGGCCAGGGTCGCGAGGTGGTCTCCGGGGGCGAGGGCGTCGAGGGCCACCGTCCAGACCGTGTGGTCGACGTGCTCGGTGAAGGCGATCGCCGTCAGCCCCAGCTCGACCGCCCGCGCGCACGAGCGCTCCATCGACCCCTGGGGGGCGTCCCAGGACCATTCGCTGTGCACGTGGCTGTCCGCCGGCACCGTCATGCGTCACCGTCCCGCAGGTGGTGCTCGGCGGTGATCGCCTTCAGGGCCTGCCGCAGGTGCGCGTAGGCGGGCTCGCCGATGGTCGCGGCGTGCCTGCGCTCGATGGCGGCGATGATGTCGTCCGCCTGGCGCTGCTGGTCGAGGCCGCGTTCGGTCGGCACCACGAGTTTGGCGCGGCGGTCGGCCGGATCCGGCCGGCGCTCCACGTAGCCGAGCGTTTCGAGCTCGTCGACCAGCCGGCCGACGATCTGCTTGTGCCGGCCCGAGAGCCGTGCGAGCTCGGTCGCGCGGACGCCGCCCGCGTCGAGGTAGGCCAGGATCGCGCCGTGGCGCGGGCGCACGTCGCCGTGCCCTCTCTCCGCGAGCCGGGCGAAGACCTCCCGCTGCAACGAGAACAACAACCGTGCGGCGAGGATGCCCAGGTCGGGATCCCGCGTGATCACCCGGATGCGGTCGCCGGCTGGAGGCTGCGTCACCCCAGCATGGTAACCCTTCATAAGTCACACATTGTGATAGTCACGAAATGTGAATTACTCTTAGAGCGCTTGTCCGCGACCGAAGCAGGGCCGGCGCGCTGGAACGTCCGCGACCACAGGGCGGCGTTCAGGTGAGCTCCGCCAGGACGGCCGCCACGGCGTCGTACGAGTCGCCGACCGCGCCGCCGAGCCGGTGGCGCTCCAGTCGCACGGCGCCGAGGTGGCGAATCTCATAGATCAGCGACCGCCACACCGCCGCGGGGCTTTCGTCCCGCTCGCCGTACGCCTCCCAGAACGCCACCCGCTCGTCCCGCTTGGACGCGGCCATCCGGATCGGCCAGTCGGCTGCCGGATCGCCCCACAACGTGCGGTCCAGGTCGAACACCCCGGAGATGACGGGCTCGGGGGCGTCCGCGGCGATCATGATGTTGACGGTCCACAGGTCCCCGCTGAGCAGACGGGGCTCGGTGATCCCGTCCAGCACGGCGGCGTGCTCGACGGCCAGCGCCGCGGCCTTACGCAGGTCGGCCGCGTCCAGGCCTAGCCCGTCCAGGTCGGCCGCGATGTCGTGCAACGACGCGGTCACCGCCTGGCTCCACGTGTCGTACGCCGGGCCCGCCACGGGGCCGAACCGGGTGCCTCGTACCGCGTGCACGGTTCTGGCGATCTCTCCGACCTGCCGGAAGAACCCCGTACGTGACCGGCGCGGATACGTCGACAGCCCTTCGGCGGCGGGAACGCCGTCGAGCAGGGTCTGCACCATGTAGTCCCGGTCGACCAGTTCGTGAGACCAGTCGGCCGCGATGACGCGGGGCATCAGCGGGGCGATCTTCGCGAGGTGCGGCAGGGTGGCGTACTCGTTGCGCATGAGCTCACGTTCGGAGACGAACTGGCGGTCGGGGGCGGGAGCGAAGCGCACGATCACGGGACGGGTCACGCCCTCGACGGTGACGCGGTAGGTGGTGTTGTACATCCCCAGGCCCATCTCGACCGCCGACACCACGCGCGTGTCCGGGCCGAGCGCGCGGCGGCAGACCGCCTGGATCCGGTCGGCGCTCACCGGCTGCTGGAACGATCCCGCGGGACGCTCGATCGGCTGGACATCCATCCGTTCATCCTGGTGCACGGGGGGTGGTGGGGAGGTGTGGCGCCTTGTGGTCCGGCGGCTCCGGTGAAAATCAGGTGACATTTGATGGCGATTGTCGGAATGTTGAGCGCGGTCGATGAGTTTTGTCGGTGGCACAGGTCAATCTGTGCATGACAACGACTTCTTGCGAGACCCCCGAGACCCGGGGCCGGGATGCCGGCCGCGACGACGTCTCGTCCCACAACTCTGATCGAGGTGCCGTGCCCAGCCCATCGCTCGACTCGCCTGCCAGACCCGCGACCGCTGTCAAGGGTCGCACCCCGCCCGTGATCCGGTTGCTGGTGCTGGCCACGTTCGTGGTCATCCTCAACGAGACGATCATGATCAACGCGATCCCGCAGTTGATGAGCGCGTTGCACATCACCGAGCAGACCGCGCAGTGGCTCTCGACCGCCTTCATGCTGACCATGGCCGCGGTGATCCCGATCACCGGTTGGTTCCTGCAGCGGGTGTCCACCCGCACCGCCTACACCGTCGCCATGGGGTTGTTCCTGGCCGGCACGGCGCTGGCCGCCGTGGCGCCGTCGTTCACCGTGCTGCTGGCCGCCCGCATCGTCCAGGCGTCGGGGACGGCCGTGATGATGCCGCTGCTGATGACCACGTTGATGCAGGTGGTGCCCGAGGAGGACCGCGGCCGGGTGATGGGCAACGTCAGCCTGGCCATCTCGGTGGCGCCCGCGATGGGCCCGACGGTCTCCGGGGTGATCCTGCAGTTCGGATCGTGGCGGCTGCTGTTCGCCGTGGTGCTGCCCATCGCCGCCGCGGTGACGTGGGGCGGGCTGAGGCAGCTCAAGAACGTCGGGGAGCCCCGCTACAGCACCGTCGACTGGCTGAGCGTGGTGACCGCGGCCGCGGGCTTCGGCGGCCTGGTCTACGGGCTCAGCCGGTTCGAGGGCGGCGACCCCCGCGTCGCGGGCGCCATCGTGGCCGCTGGCGTGGTGTCCATCGCCGTGTTCGTCGTCCGTCAGCTGTCGCTGCAGAAGCGCGGCGTGCCGCTGCTGGACCTGCGCACCCTGCGCCACCGCACCTACACGGCCGCACTGATCATGATGTCGGTGGCGTTCATGGCGATGCTCGGCTCCATGATCCTGCTGCCGCTCTACCTGCAGAACGTCCGCGAGCTCAGCGCCCTGGAGACCGGGCTGCTCGTCATGCCGGGCGGGCTCGCGATGGGGCTGCTCGGCCCGACCGTGGGCCGGCTGTTCGACCGGTTCGGCGGCCGTGTGCTGGTCATCCCCGGCTCCATCGGCATCATGCTCGCGCTCATCGGCTTCACCCAGGTCACGATGACCACGCCGATCTGGCAGCTCCTCGGCATGCACGCGCTGCTGATGGTGAGCCTGGCCGCGACGTTCACCCCGGTGTTCACCCTCGCGCTCGGAGCGGTTCCGTCGTCGCTCTACTCCCACGCCAGCTCGATCCTGAGCACGCTGCAGCAGGTCGCCGCCGCCATGGGCACCGCGCTCGTGATCACCGTGATGAGCGCGCGGGCCGACGCCCTGCGCTCGGAGGGGGTCACGGAGGCGCTCGCCAACCTCGGCGGCATGCAACTGGCCTTCATCATCGGCGCGGTGTTGTCCGTGGTCGTGGTCGGCACCGCCCTCCTCCTGCCGGCCCGGGCGGGCAACAGCGCGACGTCCGACGCGCCGGGCGGGGCGGAGAGCTGAGCCCGGCCGCCGGCCGCAACGTTGCCCGCGACGTCACCCAGGGAATGGCCGAGACATGGAATCGGCTGATGGCGGAAAGCTGCAGGATCTCCTCGACGAACAGTCCGTCTACTACCGGGCGGTCGCCACGGAGTACGAACTCCACGCCCTTCCCTTCCCCGGGGGCTCCGAGCTGTCGGAGGCGCTCGACACGTTCCGGCCGGCCGGCAGCGTGCTCGAACTCGCCTGCGGCCCCGGCATCTGGACCACCCGCCTGCTCCGGCACGCCACCGACGTCACCGCCCTCGACGCCTCCCCGGAGATGCTCGCCCTCGCCAGGCAACGGGTGGGTGAGGACGGGCGGGTGCGGTTCGAGCGGGTCGACCTGTTCCGCTGGCGGCCGGAGCGTCGTTACGACGTCGTCTTCTTCGGGTTCTGGTTGTCGCACGTCCCGCCGGAGCACTTCGTGTCGTTCTGGTCGATGGTGGGCGACTGCCTGAGGCCGGACGGGCGGGTGTTCTTCGTCGACGACTTCTACCGGACCGGCGACGAGCTCATCGAGGGCGAGCAGTCCGTGACCGTGCGACGCCGGCTCATCGACGGCACCGCCTACCGCATCGTCAAGGTCCCGCACCGCCCGGCAGACCTCCAACGACAGCTCGAACGCATCGGATGGCGCATCGCCGTCCACACGACGGCGGGGCCGTTCTACTGGGGAGCGGGGACGCGGGCCTGACGGCGGCTTGGGCCGCGGCGATCACGGCCGGCGCCAGGCGTACCCATCGCAGGACGACATCCGCATGGTCGCAGCGGGACGGCCTACAGTGAGGCCATCACGTCCCCGACCCGGCGGGAGTCCCATGAACGTCCGCGTGTACCGCAACGCCGCCATCCACCCCGGAACGGGCACGACCCCGCCGGCCCAGGCCATGGCCGTCCGAGGCGAGACGCTGCTGGCCGTCGGCAGCGAGGCGGACGTGCGCGAGGCCGCGGGGCCGGGCGCGGAGCTGATCGACCTGGAGGGCGCCGCCGTCCTGCCCGGCCTCTACGACGCCCACATCCACACCGCCCAGTACGCCCAGAGCCTGGACGCGGTCGACCTGCGCGAGGTGCACACCCTCGACGAGGCCCTGACCAGGGTGGCCGCGCACGCAGCCAGGCTGCGACCGGGCACCTGGCTGTTCGGCGGCCGGTGGGACAGCAACACCTGGGACCCGCCCGCCCAGCCGGACAGGTACGCCCTGGACTCGGTCTGCCCCGACTTGCCGGTGGCGCTGCCCAGCGCCGACGGCCACACGGTCTGGGCCAACTCCGCGGCCCTGCGCCTGGTCGGCATCGACGCGGGCACCCCTGACCCGCTGGGCGGCGAGATCGTCAGGGACGCGGACGGGGAGCCCACCGGCATCCTGCGCGAGGCGGCGTCGTACCCGCTGCGCGACCTCATGGTCTCCGCCGACCTGACCGACCTGCTCCGCGCCGCCCAGGAGGACCTGCTCTCGCTCGGCCTGACCAGTGTGCACGACATAGACGGCGAGGACTGCCGGGCCGCCTACCTGGAGCTGCGCGAAAAAGGCGAGCTGAAGCTGCGCGTGCACAAGGCGATCCCGGCGACCCACCTGGAGGCCGCCATCGACGAGGGCCGCCGCACCGGGCAGGGCGACGACTGGTTCCGCACGGGGCCGGTGAAGATCTTCAGTGACGGCGCGCTCGGCTCGCACACCTGCCACATGAGCGAGCCGTTCGCCGGCGACCAGGGCAACGCCGGCATCGCGGTCACGCCGTACGACGAGCTGGTCAAGTTGTTCGGCAGGGCCGCGGGCGCCGGCATCGCGGTGGCCACGCACGCCATCGGCGACCGCGCCAACCGCCTGGTCATCGACGCCTACGAGGCCATCGGCCGCACGCCCGGCCTGCGGCACCGCATCGAGCACGCCCAGCACCTGCGGCCCGGGGACCTGGCGAGGATGGCCGGGCTGGGCGTCGCCGCCTCCATGCAGCCCGTGCACTGCACCAGCGACATCGACCTGGTCGACGCGCTGCTGGCCGGCCACGGAGTGGCGTCCTACGCCTGGCGCGGGATGCTGGACCACGGTGTCGCCCTGGCCTTCGGCTCCGACGCCCCCGTGGAGCACCCCAACCCGTTCGCCGCGCTTCACGCCGCGGTCACGCGTACCCGCCCCGACGGCACGCCCTCCGGCGGCTGGCAGCCCGAGCAGCGGCTGAGCACGGCCGAGGCCATCACCGCGCACACGCTGGGCGCGGCCTACGCGGCGGGCGAGGAGGAGCGCAAGGGCACCCTCGCGCCCGGCAAGCTGGCCGACTTCATCGCGGTGGACACCGACCCCTACCGGGAGTCGCCGGACGCGGTGCTGCGCACCAAGGTCATGACCACCGTCGTCGGCGGCGAGGTCCGCTGGCAGCGAAGCTGAGGCAGGACCGGGGAGCTGATGGCGTTCGGCGAGCCCACCCATCCGTGGGAACGACCCGGCGGAACGGCCGCCTGACCACGGCGTATATCGGGTCCCGTATCGCCGGATGATCGGTATCGCTATTAGACATCGTGTCGCCGCATCTGCTTGGCTCCTTGCTCGCCGACAGCCGACAAGCAGAGGATCCGACATGCGACACGCCCGCGCCCGTACGATCGCGTCCGCCCTGGCGGCCTCCCTCCTGGTCGGGGGGGCCACGACCCCGGCGGCGCAGGCGGCGGTGCCCCACGCCGGCCAGGTCAAGAAGGACCTGCGCGGCCTGGAGGTGTCGTTCAAGGGCAGGATCGGGGCGTACGCGCTGGACACGGCCACCGGTAAGACCGTGACGTACCGGGCGGGCGAGCGCTTCCCGATGTTGTCGACCTTCAAGGCGCCCCTCTGCGCGGCGGTGTTGCGGAAGGCCCGCACCTCCAAGCCGGGCCTGATGAACCGGCTCATCAAGTGGACGGCCGCCGACATGAAGCCCAATTCGCCGGTCACCGAGAAGCACGTCAAGGACGGGCTGACCGTCTCCCAGCTGTGCGAGGCGGCCGTCACCATGAGCGACGGCACGGCGTCCAACCTGCTGCTCAAGCAGGTCGGCGGGCCGAAGGGGTTGACGAGGTACTTCCGTACGCTGAAGGACGCGACGTCCCGGATGGACCGCTGGCACCCCGAGCTGAACGACTGGACGCCCAAGGACAAGCGCGACACCACCACGCCCGCCGCCATCGGCCGGGACCTGCGGGTGCTCACGGTGGGCCGGGCGCTGCACGCCAAGGACCGCAGGCAGTTGCTGGCCTGGCTGCTGGCGAACAAGACGGGCGGTGAGCGCATCCGCGCAGGCCTGCCCAAATCCTGGACGGTGGCCGACAAGACAGGCACCAACTCCGACGGCTTCGGCGGCGGGAACGACATCGCGGTCGTCTGGCCCAAGAGGGGCGCCGCGCCGGTCATCATGTCGATCTACACCAACCGCACCAAGGGCCTGCCCACCGACAACAAGACCATCGCGAAGACCGCCACCATCCTGGCGCGGGCGCTCGGCAAGCTTTAGCGTTCGTCAACGCTCTCCCGGCCGTCCTGCGGGACGGCCATTTTTCTGCATAAAAGGTGTATTGAAATGCTTTTTCGTGCGGGTACGGCCCCCGCATGCACCTTGACAGGGCGAATTGTCCGGAGGTTATCTGGATATATGGGGCATAACGCCGCATGCGGTGTCGTGCCGTGAAAAGAATCCCGATCAGCAACGGGGAAGTCCATGGCAACGTACGCGTACCGCTGTCTGGATTGCGGGCAATTCGAGGTGCGCCTGCCGATAGGGACCGCCGAGGCGGTCCGTGACTGCCCGGTGTGCCGTTCCCCGGCCCGCCGCCTGTTCACCGCGCCCCACCTAGCCCGGCTCGCCCCGGCGGTGTCCGCCGCGCTGACCCGGGAGGAGCAGAGCAGAGAAGCACCCGAGGTGGTCACGCGTACGCCCGCGGGACAGCGGCGGCCGCCGCCGTCGCACCCGGCGTTGTCGCGCCTGCCCCGGCCCTGAAACAGCCAGCGATGTTGCGTTCGCCGGCGTCGTGACGTGCGGCGAGCGCATCGCCCGTACTGACACGAGGAGGTGTCGGTGATGGGAGCCGTCGGACTGCTCTATGTGGGGGCGGTACTGTTCCTTAACGGCCTGATGCTCCTCGGGAAGGTCGAACCGCGAGCGGCCGGCGTGTTCAACCTGTTCGTCGGAGCGCTGCAGGTCATCACGCCCACCGTGCTGATCGTCCTCAACCCCGCCGACGCCGCCGTGGTGCTCGGCGCGTCGGGGATCTACCTGTTCGGCTTCACCTATCTCTACGTGGGCATCAACCTGCTCGGCGGCTTCGACACGACAGGTGTCGGCTATTTCTCGCTCTTCGTGGCGATCATGGCGCTCGGATACTCCTTCGCCAACTTCCGCATTCTCGGTGACCCCGCCTTCGGCGTCATCTGGCTCTACTGGTCGTTCCTGTGGGCGCTGTTCTTCGTGCTGCTCGGCCTGAAACGTACGCGGATCACCAGGTACACCGGCTGGGTCACGGCGATCCAGGGCTGGGTGACGGCGGCGATCCCCGCCTTCCTGACGCTGGCCGGCTACTGGCGCGACACCAGGCTCTACGCGATCGTGCTGGCCGTGTTCGGCGTGGTGGTGTTCGCCGTGTTGTGGCCGCTGACCCGGCACGGGGAGCCGGCCGGCGCGACGTCCGGAGAGGCGGACGACGTCGCGAGGCCCGAGGGGGAGCGCCGGCACCGCCCGCGATGGACCTGACCGAGCCCGCCGAGGCGGAAGAGAGGTGAGGCGCACGCTCAGCCAGGAAGGAGTCATCACGAGAGAAGGGCATGCATCATGCCGAAGGTAGTTTTCTCGATCGACCAGTCGAAGTCGATGCGCGACCAGGACGTCCCGGGCCACAACCGCTGGCACCCGGATGTCCCGGTGGCGGAGATGGTACGGCCCGGCGACGAGTTCCGAATGGAATGCCGGGAATGGACCGACTCTCAGATCGGCAACAACGACTCGGCGAACGACGTACGCGACGTCGACCTGAGCGTGGCCCACGTGCTGAGCGGGCCCATCGGCGTCGAGGGCGCCGAACCAGGGGACCTGCTCGTCGTCGACATCCTCGACCTCGGCCCGGTTCCTCAGCAGGTCGGAGAGGTGCCAGGACAGGGATGGGGCTACACCGGCGTCTTCGCGAAGGCGAACGGCGGCGGATTCCTGACCGACTACTTCCCCGACGCCTACAAGGCGATCTGGGATTTCCACGGCCAGGTCGCGACCTCCCGTCACCTGCCGGGAGTGCGCTTCACCGGCATCACCCACCCGGGGCTCTTCGGCACCGCGCCGTCGGCCGAGCTGCTCAGCAGCTGGAACCGCCGCGAGCAGCACCTCATCGACACCGACCCGCAGCGGGTCCCGCCGCTCGGCCTGCCGCCGCTGACCGACAACGCCATCACCGGCACGGCGACCGGCGAGGTGGCCCAGCGGATCGCCGCCGAAGGAGCGCGTACGGTGCCCGCCAGGGAGAACGGCGGCAACCACGACATCAAGAACTTCACCCGCGGCGCCCGGGTCTTCTACCCGGTTCACGTGCGCGACGCCAAACTGTCCGGAGGTGACCTGCACTTCAGCCAGGGTGACGGAGAGATCACCTTCTGCGGCGCGATCGAGATGGGAGGCTACATCGACTTCCACGTCGACCTCATCAAGGGCGGCATGGAGAAGTACGGTGTCACGACCAACCCGGTCTTCATGCCGGGGAACGTGGAGCCGAGATATTCGGAGTTCCTGTCGTTCATCGGGATCTCGGTGGACCACGACACCGACACCAACTATTACCTCGACGCGACGGTGGCCTACCGCAGGGCCTGCCTGAACGCCGTCGAGTATCTCAAGAGGTGGGGCTACAGCGGCGAACAGGCCTATCTGCTCCTCGGCGCGGCGCCGATCGAGGGACGGGTCAGCGGGATCGTCGACATCCCCAACGCCTGCTGCTCGCTCTACCTGCCCACCGCGATCTTCGACTTCGACGTGCGGCCGGGCGCGGAAGGGCCCGCGAGTCAGGACCGCGGCAGGTGCGCCGTGTCGAGCTGACCGGGGTGGCCCCGCGAGAATGCTCACGGGGCCATTTCCCTAATATTCTGGCAAAGAATGAGCGGCGGCACGCAGGCCCGTTCCCGTCGGGATTTCGCGGGCGCAGGCCACTTTCGCGGCAGTGCGGGAAGGTCAACCCGGTCACTTCACTCGGAAAAGCCCGGTAAAAGCCGCATTATCCTTCGGCGTATCCCCCTGAGTCGTTGTTGAAGGGTTGATCGATGCAAGACGACGCCGTGTGGGTCCGAGGCGTTACCGGAATCCAGTTGCACCACACCACCGATCTTCAGGACGCCACACGATTCCTGAGCAATGCCGCGATGGCGCTGCGGGCCGCGCACGTACGCACCGGGGACGAGCAGTACTCCGCCATCGCCGCCCAGCTCACCACCGTGGTGGAGGAGACGCGGACGCTGGAGGGCCAGGCCCGCGCACGCATGCAGGGGCTGCACACGTCCGACCCCGAGCGGTTCGTACGCTGCCGGGAAGGCCACGAGCCGTGGCCCGACGAGATCCAGGCGGGCTTCGTGCCGCGGCACACCTGCAAGGATCAGTGCCTCTACCACGACCACGACGTTCTGGACGCCATCATGCAGTGCACCTGCGGCAGGCCCGCGTGCCGCGCCTGCGCCATCGGCGGGAGGCCGTAACACCTGGGCGTGGTGCGGGCGAGCGCTAACGTGACGGCGAGGAACGGTTGAGTCGCCTCGCGGTTTGCTGAATATCGCTGCCGCCGGGGGCGGGCGTGCTGGTAGGGGTGGAGACATGATCTCCTTGACCCGGCTGGGCAGAATCGTCGTGCTGACATTGCTGGCCGTCCCGATGACCGCTGTCGTCGCGACCTCGCAGGCAGCCGCGGACACACGCAAACGGTCACAGGCCGAGGCCGGCGCGATGGCCCGTCGCATGCTCGCGCAGTTGAAGGTGTCGAGGCCGTTGTCGATCCGCGGCTACAGCCACCGCCGTTTCCAGCCCCGATGGGCGCCGCACAAGGGTAAGTGCAGCGTTCGCGAGGTGGTGCTGGCGCGTGACGGCCGGCGGGTGCGCAAGAACGCGGCCTGCCATCCGGTCGAGGGCGTCTGGTACAGCCCGTACGACGGCAAGAAGCTCAAGAGCGAGAGGCTGGTCGACGTCGACCATGTCGTACCGCTGGCGTACGCGTGGCGTTCGGGGGCCAGCAGATGGAGCTGGGCGCGCAGACGGGCGTTCGCCAACGACCTGACCCGGCCGGAGCTGATCACGGTGAGTCACTCCACCAACATCGCGAAGGGCGCCAAGGGCCCGCAGAGCTGGCGCCCGCCGCGCCGCGCCCACTGGTGCCGCTATGCCGTCTCCTGGATCACCGTGAAACGCCACTACCGGCTCTTCGTGACGCGGAACGAGAAGATCGCCCTGCTCAACATGCTGCGCAAGTGCTGAGGTGACACGAGAGCGGATTGCGGCGAGGGTGCAATCGCCAACGGGTGTAGGCCGCACACCGGCATCGCCGCAATCCGCGGCTCTCGTTGACCGGGTTACCACCAGTCCCAGTCGTCGCCCCACCAGGAGCCGCCCCAGCCGCCCCACCAGCGCCTGCGACGGCAACGACGGCGACGCCAGCGGCGCCTGCGGCCGCAGCCTCCTCCGTGCTGGAAGTCGAACGTCATTGTTCCTCCCCCCGTTGATCGCATCTTCCAATTCGGACGCTAGCACCCATATCGGCATATTCCGGGACATATCCGGCAATTTCAGGGATGCTTGACGGCGAATTCACCACGCAAAGGCCGCAGTCCCGCCCGTCCTGGAACCGAGACGATCCTCACGGGGCTGCGCGCCGCATGATCTCCTGTTCGGTGAGCGGGTCGGCGGGGTGATGGCTCAGGCACTGCGGAGTGCGGACCAGCGTCTCGGGGATGCCGTCGCTCACCGTGTAGAACTGGCCGACCTCCAGCCGCCCGACCCGGTCCGCCCGTCCGCCCCGGGCCCTGGCCAGGCTCTGGACCACGTCGATCTGCGTGGGGCTGTTCATCCTGCCGATGAACTGGGTCGTGGCGTTGCCGGCGATCTGGTTGTGCAGGCCGCGCGGCGCCTGGGTCGCGAAGACCAGGCCGAGGCCGTACTTACGGGCCTGCGACGCCAGGGTCAGCGTGCTGGCCAGCGCCTCCGTCCTGGGTGTGGCCGGTACGAGCGACTGCGCCTCGTCCATCACGTACAGGCCGTTCAGGGGTCGGCCGCGCGCCGGGTTCCGCTTGATCCAGGAGAACAGGGCCATCTGGAGCTGGCTGACGAAACCGGGCCGCGCGTCCTCGCCGAGCCCGACGAAGCTGATGACCGACACGCGGGCCCGTTTGCCCGCCGACGGGGTCAGCAACTGCTCGGGGTCGGCCGGCTCGCCGTGGCCGGCGAACAGCGGGTCGTTGATCGTCGCGGCGGTCAGGAGCTGACCCAGCTCGGAGGCGATCTGGTCCGCCCGGTCGATCTGGCTCACCCCGAGCGGAAGGTCCGCGAGCATGCCCAGGAACGACGTGAAGTCGCCGCCACCCGCACGTGCGAAGTATTCCAGCGCCTGCCGGAGCACGGCTTTGCCCTTGCGCGCCTTGGCACTGGCGCCGTTGACGTTCGCCCGTGGGGCCAGCGCCGCGACCGCCAGGCCGAGCGCCGAGTCCAGCTCGTCCCGATCGCCCAGTACGGCCGCGAAGTCGGGCAGCGGCTGGAAGGTCAGCGGGCGCCCGCGCGAGCGGCCCGGAGTCCAGACCATCACCTCCGTCTCGGCGAAATAGCGGTCCGCCTTCTCCGCGTCGCCGTCCCCCCATCCCGGGGGCGGGGCGGGCCACGGATCGCCCAGCCGGGCCAGGTCGTTGTTCGAGTCGAGCACGATCGAGGACACGCCGTGCAGCGCGCACTCCTCCACGAGCCGGCGCAGGAACACGGTCTTGCCCGACCCGGACCCCGCGAAGACGGCGGTGTGGCGGGCCAGCGCCTCCACCTTCAGCTCCAGGTCCGCACCGGTGTCGAACCGCCTGCCGACCGGGATGACGGCACCGCCGCCACGACCCGGGAGCGCATCGGCCTGTTCCTGCGTATCGGGGGTGGCCTCCGGCGGGAGCGCGTCCAGGAGGCCGCCGAGGAGTTCGGTGCCGCTCGCCGGGCGCCGGGTCCGCAACCACGTGTCGAACTCCGGATCCTGCTCGGCCGCCATCCGGCGCAGCGCGTCGAACACGCGCAGGTCGTCCGCGCGCAGCGTGAGCGCCCTGCCACCGCAGTCCTTCAGGTGGGTCACCCGGGCCTGCGTCGCCGGACCGTCCGACCACGCCTGGTTGCGCAGGACGACGAAACACCGGTCGGGTTTCTCAGGACCGAGCCCCGACTCCTTGATGCCGTCGTTCAGCCGTTTGAGCGCCGCGATCGGATGCGGTGCCCCGATCATCCGGAACGTCCAGTGCCGCTGCTCTTCCGAGTCGGGGTCGAGTTCCTGGCGCAACCGCGCGTGAAGGCTGGGCCTTCGGCCCGGCGGCGGATCGACGGAGAAGGCGCGGCCGGCGTCGCCCTGCTCGGTGATCCAGGCGCTGAGGCCGGCGGCGAGCAGCGGGGGAGCGAGCTCGTCCTCGTGGGCGGGGTCGAACGCGTCCGACGGATCGGCCTGCGCGCGCAGGCCGGCGAAGCGGGCGTCGAGCCGGGCGAGGTCCGCCTCGGACACGGCGGGGGCGCCGCCGGTGAGCGGCGGGGCCGGAGGGTCCTGATGGAACCTCTCCAGCAGGGTCGCCCTGCCCTCCACGCGGCACGTCTCGACGTGCGCGCTGATGCGCCGCAGGAGGGTCCTCGGCGTGAGACCGGGCGCGGTCGCGAACGCATCCGGCGCGATCGGCCAGAGCGGGCCGGGCGGCGTGCAGCCCGCGTCCTCGAAGGCCACGGCGAAGCGCCGTTCGACCAGGCTGCGGGCGATGTCGGCGCTCGCGAGCGTGGTGAGGATCAGCGACGTCCTGAACCTGTCCTGCACCGTACCGATGGCTCGTTCCTTGATCAGGCTCCAGGACGCGGGCAGGCAGGCGACCAGGCAGAGCGAACGCTGGGTGGCGTGGCGCAGGGCCATGAGGCCGGCCGCGATCTCGTCGATCACGTCCTTACGCGGCTCGTCGCCGGCCTGCGCGCCGGACGCCGTACCGGCTCGGGAGTGCCCGAGTATGGCGTCGATCTGGTCCACCGCGATGACGCTGGGGCCGGTCAGCGCGAGGATCGTCGACAACTCGACCGCGATGTCGTGGTGGTCCTTGACGCCCTTGCCCATGCCCCACGCCTGGCGGTCGCCGTCCTCCGCCTCCTCCGTCGACATCAGGTGGTCATGGGCGACGTCGAGGGCGTGGCCGGAGGCGGTGGCGTACAGAGCCAGCGCCCGGATGGTGTCGCGGCACCGCAGCAGCCGCCGGTCCCTGGCCAGCAGGCCGTCCACCAGCGCGTCGAGATCCTTGCGGGTCAGGCCGGCGCCGCGTTCGGCCGCCGCCTCCATCCGGTCGCCGGTCCCCGCGAGCTCGGCGAGGGAGCGCAGCGCCACCAGCGCCTGGACGGGGGAGCCCGGTCCGCCGGCGGACCGGCCCAGGTCCTCGACCATCGCGCTTGTCGTCCGGCGCCAGAAGTTCTCGCCCGCGCTGAAGTCGACCATGAAGAAGTAGCCGCCGGCCTGGACGATCCGGCCCCGTACCCAGCCGAGAAGATGGGTCTTGCCCGCGCCGCCCTCGCCCTGGATCACGACCCCGAGCGGGCTCGTACGGGAGGCGAGCGACGCCTCCTCGATGCCGTCGAGGATGAGCCGCTCGGCCCGTGGGTGCATGCCGTCGACGTGGAAGGGCGGCGGGTTCCACGCGTGTTCGGAGGTCGTCGCCCAGTCGAGCACCCGGGAGACGGCCCGTAGGGCACGTTCTTCCTGTTCGTTCACCGGGCCTCGATCGCCAGAAGGTGCTTGCTCACTCCGTTCACCAGCACGGCCGCTTTCCTGTCGTCGTCGGTCAGCGTCTTCTGGTCGGCCTGCGGCACCAGATGCACGTCCGGGAGAAGCTCCATCCGCCGCAGCGTCTCGTCGACCTCGTCGGTGGGGGCGTCGCCGAGCAGCGGGCGCAGCCTGGTCAGGAGCACCCAGTCCTGGGGTTCGCGCGCCAGCCGCCAGTACGCCTCCCGGATCGTTCCGGCGAGATCGTCCCCGCCCGTGACGGCGGGCTCGCGGGCCGTGACGACGAAGTCGGCCAGGCTCAGATCCGCCGCGTCGAGATAGCCCTTGATCAGGCCGAGGACCCCGTAGAGGGTGCGGCCGATCGACCCCGAGCGGGCCGGGGCGGTGCCCGTGAGCTCGGCCACGCACCAGGCCCAGCCCTTGTCGGTGAGCGTGTGGTGGTACGCCCTGCCCTGCTTGCCGCTCGTGACGAGGCCGCGCTGGTTCAGCAGCAGCCGGGCCTTCCCGTTGAGCGTCGTGCCGACATGCTCCTTGAGCTCGGGGTTGGACGCCGCCCCGCCGAGCGTCATCAAGCCGAGCAGCGAAGCCCGCTCCGGGGCCCCGAAGGTGGTGTCGTCCATGGTCAGTTCTCCTCGGATGGATGGTCCATGACTGTGCCGAAGGTGGTCGCCGTGAGCTCGCGGCGGCCGGAAACCTCCCGCAGCGTGCCGCGAGCGCGTACGGGAGTCCTGCTCCTGTGCGCCTCGACGGCCACGTCGTAGGCCGCCTCGTCGGGCAGCCGCACCCAGATCGAGCCGCGCGACCCGGTGCCGCCGACCGCCACGTCGCCGCGGACCTGGACGCGGAAGCGGTCCTCGCCGCCGATGTCGACGAGCATGGCGATGAGGCCGGTGACCGAGGCGCTGTCGCTGTGGAGGCGGCGCAGCCGGTGCGCGACGCGGCGTAACAGCCGTCCCGTCTCGGGCTCGAAGACGAGCCGGCGCGCGGGAACGCCCGAGGGCAGCGCCCGCGCCCAGCGGAAGCCGACCTCGAACCGGGCGCCGGGGTCGGAGCCGGCGAAGCGGGCGAGCGCCTGGCAGAGCTCGGCCGACACGCCGTCCCGCACGATGCCGTCGAACGTGCTGATGTCTCCGGTCCTGTGCACCTCGGCGCCGGCTTCGAGCAGCAGCTCCGCGGCGCGCTGGAGCAGGGTCAGGGCGCGGCGGGCCAGCGGTGGATCGCCTGGTGTGGCACGTTCCAGCGGAACGCGGACCGTGAGGAGGTCGCCCGTGGGCACGATCGGCCCGACCCAGACGCGGTCGAGCAGGTCACGCACCTCCTTGGGCGCCACGCCGTCGTACACGGGCCGGGGGCCGGTGAGCACGGCGCGGGCCGCCGCGCCGAGGGCGGCCTGCGCGCTGGTGAGTGCCGTGACCGCGTCGAGGAGTTTGACCTGCCCGTCGACGGGGGCGATGGAGGCTCTGTACCACTGCACGTCGGCCATGGGCGTGCCGATGTCGGAGGCGATGTCCTCCCGGGAGCGGCCCTCCAGCCGCGCCAGCAGGGTGAGGATCTCCCTGATCCGCCGGGGCCCGTCGCCGAGGTCGTCGGTGCCCGGCACCAGGATCTCGTGGTCGCCCTCGTGCACCCACACGGATGCGCCCCGCCACTCGCCGGGCTGGCGGGACCAGCCGGTCATGGCGAGGTAGCTGCTGATGTCGGCGACCGACAGGCGGCTGGTCACGCGGGCGCGCCGACGAGCTCGCGCAGGGCGCGCACGGTGAGGACGTTGCCCAGCGGCACGCGTACGGGCGCGTGGCGCTTGCTGCTCGGGGAGGCGATGGCCTGCTCACCCTCGAAGCCCCGGTAGTAGCAGAGCCGGCTGAGCGTCAGCCCTTCGGTCTCCACCCGCGCGTAATGGTCTCTCTCACGCGGCACCACGACGACGAACAGGTAACGCGGGACGAGGAAAGGGCCCGCGGCGAGCTTGTTGTACTGCACCTCGTTCAGCCCGTGGAAGTACAGGTCGGGCCCTTTGCACGACGGCGCGGACCACGACTTGACCTGCACCTCGATCGCGGGCGACGAGATGTGCCCCGCCCGGCCCGGATAGCGGAAGCCGAGGTCTATCCCGTCGTGGTCGAGGTCGTCCTTGTAGACGAGCAGCCCGGCGGCCGAGGCGAGGGCACGCACATAGTCCTCGGCGAACTTGCCCTGATGATTTCGCTGGTCAAGCATGCAGGCTCCCTCGCCACCGCCCCACCCCAATGCCGCGTGGGTCAAAGAGTATCTACGAAGCCGTGGGGAAGAGCGGGTTTTTCTCTTCAGTGCTGCGCGATAACTCCCCCTTTATGACTGATTTCCGGCCATTACGAAGAATGACGCCCACTGGTGCGGCATAACACTTGTGTTACGTCAGTGGCATTTCTTCGGAAGGTACGGGCCGAAATGGTCGGGCGACGATTTCGGCGACCCCGTCGGCGTCAAGAGAACCGTCGACTTCGAGCACGCGCACGCCGAGCCGGCGTGCGTCGAGGTCGGCCGGGGTGACGGCACACGTCACAGGTCGGCGGCGATGATCCGCTCGATGTTGCGTTCGGCGAGTGCCGTGATGGTGACGAACGGGTTGACCGTCGTGTTGCCCGGGATCAGCGCGCCGTCGATGACGTACAGACCGGGATGCCCGTGCAGGCGGCCGTAGTTGTCCGTGGCCCTGTTCAGCACCGCGCCCCCGAGCGGGTGGTAGGTGAGGTGGTCGCCCCAGATCTTGTAGACGCCGAACAGGTCGGTACGGTAGATCGTCCCCTCCCTGGCGTTGATCGTGTCGAAGATCGTCTTGGCCATGTCGATGGAGGGCTGCTTCCACGCGGTCTGCCAGTCGAGCTCCACCTTGCCCGCCGCCGCGTTCCAGCTGAACCGTGCCCTGTGCGGGTTGTTGGTGATCGACAGGTAGAACGAGGCCCACGTCTCGATGCCGGTGGGCAGCGGCGCGACCTCCGCGAAAGCGCCCCCGGCCGTCCAGTTGTCGATGCCGCAGCAGGGGATGGCCGACTGGAGGCCGCCCGTCGGGTCCCAGAGGTGGTTGGCCCGGCCGCACATGACGTTGCCGTTGTCGCCCCAGCCCTTGCCGATCTCGCCGTTCAGGCCGGGCAGGACGCCGGTGGCCTTCAGGCGTACCAGGAGCTTGCTGGTGCCGACGCTGCCGGCCGCGAAGAACACCTTGCCGGCGGTGACCGTCTTGGTCGCGGTGACGCCGCCTGAGGTGTCGAGCTGCTCGACGACGACGGTGTACGCGCCGCCGGACCCCGGGGCGACCGAGGTGACCCGGTGCAGCGGGGAGATCGACACCCTGCCCGTGGCCCTGGCCTGGGCGAGGTAGGTCCTCTGCAAGGACTTCTTGCCGTGGTTGTTGCCGTAGAGGATCTCGCCGGCCAGCGCCGACTTGGGGACGGTACCGGCCGCCTCCTGCTCCATGTAGTCCCAGTCGTACACGTCGGGCACGAACACGAACGGGAACGACGAGCGCTGGGCGTGCTTGCGGCCCACGCGGGAGTACTGGTAGCAGTCGGCCGACTCGAACCAGCCGGGATCGATGGTGGAGACCCCGAGCCCGGCGTTCGCCCTCGGATAGTAGGTGGCGTACATCTCGTCGGGGTTGACCGAGGGGAGCACGGCGGCGAAGTTGGCACGTTGGGGTACGACGGCCATGCCGCCGTTGACGAGCGAGCCCCCGCCGACGCCGCGGCCCTGATAGACCGTGATGCCGCCGAACTCCTCGGCGTCCAGAATGCCGGTGTAGCGGGGGATGTCCCGATCGAGGGGGAAGCCGAGGAAGTTGCTGAGCGGCGCCTTGGTTCTCGTACGCAGCCAGTACGAGCGGTAGTCGGGCTCCCGCGTGTTGCAGAAGACCTTGCCGTCGGTGCCCGGGGTGTCCCAGGCCATGCCCATCTCGACCATGTGCACGTCCACGCCCGCCTGGGCGAGGCGCAGGGCCGCCACCGACCCGCCGTAGCCGGTGCCGACCACCAGGACGTCGACGTGGGTCCCGTCGGCGATCGGGGCGCTCGCGGCGGCCGGGCGGGCGTGGACGTTCAGGGCGGCCAGCCCCAGTGCCGAGCCGGTCCCGGCGATGAATCCACGGCGGGAGACGCTGGTGCGGGCAGACGGATGGTCGCTCATGTGCCGTTTCCTCGCTGCTGGTGGGGGGTGCGGGCTC
>NZ_SMJZ01000050.1 GCF_004348345.1 Nonomuraea longispora | reverse complement strand
ACCTGGCGCTCACCGTGGACGACGCCCGCGCCGAGCACGCCCGGCTGTCGGCGGCCGGCGTCACGTTCGTCAGCCCGCCCGCCGAGATCACCGCCGGTGTCAACGAGGGCGGCTACGCCTGCTACTTCCTCGACCCCGACGCGATCACCCTGGAACTCGTCGAACCTCCGCGCGTCCCTGGCCGGCCGTGTGTACGCTCAAAACGATCATGCGAGGAGGACGGATGACCGTCGTTGACGCCCACCAGCACTTCTGGAACCTGGAGACGGGGTCCTACCCGTGGCTGACCCCCGCGTCCGGGCCGATCTTCCGCACCTTCGAGCCGGCCGAGCTCCTCCCCCAGCTCGCCGCGGCGGGAGTCGAGCGCACGGTGCTGGTGCAGGCGATGGACTCCTACGCCGACACCGACGCCATGCTCGCGCGGGCCGACGCCCACGACGTCATCGGCGCGGTGGTGGGCTGGGTGCCGCTGTGGCGGCCCGGCGAGGCGGCCGAGGCCCTGGAGCGCTACCGGCGTCATCCGAAGTTCGCCGGGGTGCGCCACCTCATCCACGACGAGCCCGACCCCGACTGGGTGCTGCGGGACTCCGTGGTCGAGGGGCTGCGGCTGCTGGCGGCGGCGGGGCTGCCGTTCGACGTGGTGGCCGTGCTGCCCCGGCACCTGGAGCACGTTCCGGTGCTGGCCGAGCGGGTGCCGGGGCTGCGGATGGTCATCGACCACCTCGCCAAGCCGCCCATCAAGGAGAAGGGCTGGGAGCCGTGGGCGTCGCTGCTGGCCCGGGCGGCGGAGTGCCCGCAGGTGTACGCCAAGGTGTCCGGGCTGAACACCGCGGCCGACGCCGCGATCTGGACGGCGGACGACCTGCGGCCGTACGTGGAGCACGCGCTGGAGTCGTTCGGGCCCGAGCGGCTGATGTTCGGCAGCGACTGGCCGGTGGCGCTGCTGGCCGGCGACTACGCGAAGGTGTGGCGGGAGACGGGCGCGGTGTTGTCGGGGCTGCCGGCGGCCGGGCGCGCGGCCGTACTGGGCGGCACCGCGACGCGCTTCTACGGCATGGAGGAGCCCGGATGATCGACGTGTTCGCGCCCATCGCGGCCGCGGCCGACCTGTCCGTCCCCGCCGGTCACCGGCTGCCGATCGCGGTGGTCGGCGCCGGGGCGATCGTCGACGTGGCCCACCTGCCCGCCTACCGGAAGGCCGGGCTGGAGGTGACGGGCCTGTACGACCTCGACGCCGCCCGCGCGGCCGAGGTGGCGGGCCGGCACGGGGTGCCGCGGACGTACGGGTCGCTGGCGGAGCTGCTGGCCGACGCGCGGGCCGCCGTGGTGGACATCGCGGTCGCGCCCGAGGCGCAGCCCGGCATCGCGAGGGAGGCGCTGGCGGCCGGCAGGCACCTGCTGTGCCAGAAGCCGTTCGCGCCCGACGTCGCGACAGGCCGGGAGATCGTCGAGCTGGCGGCGGCCCGCGGGCTGAAGGTCGCGGTCAACCAGCAGCTCCGCTTCGACGAGGGCATCGCCGCCGCCCGCGCCATGGTCCGCGCGGGCTGGATCGGCGAGCCGACGGCCATGACGTTCACCGTGAACATCCACACCGACTGGAGCGCCTGGGAATGGCTCGTCGGCGCCGACCGGCTGGAGATCGTCTACCACTCCATCCACTACCTCGACGCGATCCGCTCGATCCTGGGCGACCCCGAGCTCGTCTTCTGCGCCGGCGGCCGCACGCCCGGCCAGGTCGCCAGGGGCGAGACGAGGACGATGAGCACGCTGGTCTACCCGGGAGACGTGCGGGCGCTGGTCCACGCCACGCACGAGAACCGCACCGGCGACCAGGAGGCGTCGTTCCGCATCGACGGGACGCATGGCGCGGTCAAGGGCACGCTGGGCCTGCTCTACGACTATCCCCACGGCCGCCCTGACACCCTGGCCGTCCACAGCCGCTCGTTGCCCACGGACGGCTGGTTGCCGTACCCGGTGACCACGCGCTGGCTGCCCGACGCGATGGCCGGGCCGATGGGCTCGCTGCTGCGGGCGATCGCCGAGGGCGGCGAGCCGGAGACGTCCGGCTCGGACAACCTCGGCACGCTCCGCCTGCTGCACGCCCTCTACCGCTCGATGGACACGGGTGAGAGCGTGCGCCCAGGATCGACGGCATGAAGCGCTCACGGGTCACGCTCTCCGACGTCGCCGCGATGGCGAGGGTCGACAGGGCCGTCGTCTCCCGGGTGATCAACAAGGACCCCACGCTCAACATCCGCCAGGAGACGCGCGAGCGGGTGCTGGCCGCGATCGACCGGCTCGGCTACCGGCCGAACGTGGCCGCGCGGAGCCTGCGCACCGCGCGTGCGCACATGTTCGGGCTGTTCATCCCCGACTTCGCCAACCCCGTCTACGCGGAGATCATCAAGGGCGCCGAATCGGAGGCGGCCTCCCAGGGATACGTGCTGGTCACCGGCAGCGCGAGCGGCGCCGGGCTCGGCGAGTACATGGACCGGATCGGGCAGGGCCGCATCGACGGCCTGCTGCTGGCCGGGGCGGGCGACGAGTCCGGGCTGGTCGAGCATCTCGACAGGGCCGCCATTCCCTGGATCATGCTCAACAACCGCAGCAGGAGCGTCGAGCGGTACGTCATCCTCGACGACGAGCGGGCCGCCGCGCTCGCGGTGGAGCACCTCGTAGGCCTCGGTCACCGCCGCATCGCGCACCTGGCGGGACCGGCCCACGCCGACACCGCCGGCCGCAGGTCGGCGGGATACGCGGCGGCGATGCGCGAGGCCGGGCTGCCGCTGGGACCGATCGTGGCGGCCGACTACACGCCGGCCGGCGGCGCGGCGGCGATGACCCGCCTGCTCGCGGGCCCCGGGCGGCCGACGGCGGTTTTCGTGGCGAACGTCGCCTCGGCGATCGGCGCGATGGAGGGCGCGCGCTCGGCCGGTCTCGAGATCCCGCGCGACGTCTCGATCGTCGCCGTGCACGACCTTGAGCTGGCCGGCTACCTGTTCCCGGCGCTGACCACCGTACGCATGCCGCTGGCGGAGCTGGGCCGCCGCGGTGTCACCCTGCTCGCGGGGCTCAAGCCCGACGGCAAGGTGAGTGAGGTGCTGGCCGGGCCCATCGAGCTCGTCCAGCGCCGCTCCACCGCTGCGCCGCCCGGGTGACGCGACGGTGCCCTGGTGGTGGCTGTGGCGCAGCGCGGCAGGCACTGTTAGCGCTAACATCGGGGACGAAAGCGGCTTGAACGTAGCCCGGCCAACGCCCCCTGTCAAGCCCGGCAGCGGGCGGCGTGCGGCGGGCCCGGTCGGCCGTGAAAGTTTCATCCGGCGGTTGACGTCCGTCAGAAGCCGGGTTTACATGTCGTCCGGCGCAGCGTCAGGCAGGCGAACGGCGAGCGGCGGCACTCCGCCCCCCTCGCCACCCCTCTCCCGTCCCCGAAGGAGGACCCCTGTGCGTCGCCTGTCACGTCTCATCGGCACCGCGTCCGCCGCGCTCGCGCTTCTCGCGAGCACGGCCTTCGCCTACCCCGGCCCCGGCCACGTCACCGGAGACGTCGTCGTCCACGACCCCACGATGATCCGCACCTCCACCGGATATGTGCTCTACTCCACCCACGGCTACCTGGAGGCGCGCACCTCCGCCGACCGCGTCGCCTTCTCCCGCGCCGGCTCCGCCTTCCGGACGCCGCCGTCGTGGTGGCGTACCTACTCCTCCGGCAACGACCCGTGGGCGCCCGACATCTCCCAGCACGGCGGGCGCTACCTGCTCTACTACGCGGTTTCCGGCTTCGGCTCCAACCACTCCGCGATCGGGCTGGCCACCAGCACGACCGGGCAGCCGGGCTCGTGGAGCGACCAGGGCGTCGTCTACGCGACCACGACGAGCTCCGACCACAACGCCATCGACCCGAACCTGCTCGTCGACTCCTCCGGCCGGTGGTGGCTGAGCTTCGGCTCGCACTGGACCGGCATCCGGATGATCCGGCTGGACCCCTCGACGGGCAAGCGGCTGCCCGGCGACGGCACGCTCCACCACCTCGCCACCCGCCCGGACGCGCCCCACGCCGTCGAGGCGCCCCACATCGTCCGGCACGGCGGCCACTACTACCTGTTCGCCTCCTACGACCAGTGCTGCGCCGGCACGAGCAGCACGTACAAGATCAAGGTGGGCCGCTCCACCAGCCCGACCGGCCCGTACGCCGACCGCTCGGGGCGGTCCATGCTGAACGGCGGGGGCACGACGGTCCTGGAGACGCACGGCCGGATCGTCGGCCCCGGCGGGCAGAGCGTCATGCGGGACGTGGACGGCGACCTGCTCGTCTACCACTACTACGACGGCGCGGACAACGGCACCCCCAAGCTCGGGGTCAACCTCCTCGGCTGGGACGCCGACGGCTGGCCATACGTTCGCTGAGGCCCCATGCGCGTGCCCCGGCCATACGGACGCGGCCGGGGCCGCCTTTCCGGACGTCCGAATCAACGCCATTGACATCCCCGCAAAACGGACTCTAGGTTGTGCGAAACGTTTCGACTACCGTATCGGCCCCCTCCGGCCGAGCGTGCCCAGGGTCGGGAGCAGGATGTCGTCATTACGTGATGTGGCCGAGCGCGCACAGGTCGCGGTCAGCACCGTGTCCGCCGCGCTCAACGGCACCCGGCCGGTCGCGGCCGGCACCAAACGCCGCATCGAACAGGCGGCGGCCGAGCTCGGCTACCGCCCCAACCTGCTGGCCAGGGGCCTGCAGAGCAAGCGCACCCGCATCCTCGCCCTGCTCTACCCGGCGCCGCGCAGCGGCTTCGGCCTGACGGAGATGCAGTTCGCCACCGGGGCCGCCGAGGCCGCCCGCGAGCTGGGCCACCACCTGCTGCTCTCCCCCGAGAACGCCGACCCGATCGAGGAGCTGCGCCACCTCACCGGCCTGGGGCTGGTGGACGGGGTGCTGCTCATGGAGGTCGGCCTCGACGACGAGCGCGCGGCCTTCCTGGCAGCGGCGGGCGTGCCGTTCAGCATGATAGGACGCACCCGCGACCCCGGCTCGATCGACTACGCCGACATCGACTTCGCGGCCACGGCCGGGGACGCCGTGGCGCACGTCGCCTCGCTCGGCCATCGCAGCCTGGCCCTCTTCAACCTCTCCGCCGGCGCGTACGGCGACGGCTACGGCCCCGCGATCCGCGCGGGCGAGGAGTTCGCCGCCGCCGCGCGGGCCGCCGGGATCGGTTACGTGGACGGCCACCGTCCCGGGTCGGCGGAGGAGGGCCGGGAGGCGTTCGAGCGGCTCATGGACGCGCATCCCGACGTGACCGCGCTGGCCGTGATGGACGACCACGCGGCGGTCGGGGTGATCGCGGCCGTGGCGGCGCGCGGATGGCGGATCCCCGACGACCTGACGCTGATGCTGGTGTTGTCGTCGGCCAGGGTCGCGGAGATGTTCCATCCCCGGCTGACGACGCTGGAGCCGCCCGGCACCGAGCTCGGCAGGCTCGGCGCGCGCATGCTCGTCGACCGGCTGAGCGGCGACGGGCCGCCCCAGCAGCGGCTTGTTCCCTGCCGGCTGGTCGCCGGCGACAGCAGCGCGGCGCCCCCACCGAAGCCGCGTGAGAGGAGGCCGGCATGACCGCACGGCCGGGCATGCACACGCTCACCGCGGGCCGCGGGCTGCTGTTCGGCGGCGACTACAACCCGGAGCAGTGGCCGGAGGAGGTGTGGCCGCAGGACGCCGAGCTGATGCGCGCCGCCGGGGTCAACCTGGTCACCGTCGGCGTGTTCAGCTGGGCCAGGCTCGAGCCCGAACCGGACATACGGGACTTCGCCTGGCTCGACCGGGTGCTCGACCTGATGCACGAGAACGGCGTCGCGGTGGACCTCGCCACCCCCACCGCGTCACCGCCGCCGTGGCTGGGCCACCGCTGGCCGCAGACGCTCCCCGTCGACGAGTCGGGGCACCGGCTCTGGTACGGCGCGCGCAACCAGTTCTGCCCCTCCTCCCCCGTCTACCGCGAGCGTGCCCTGTCGATCGTCTCCGCCCTGGCCTCCCGGTACGCGGGCCACCCGGCGCTTGCCCTGTGGCACGTGGGCAACGAGTACGGACAGGTGTGCCACTGCGACGAGTCGGCGGCCGCGTTCCGGGCCTGGCTGCGCGGGCGCCACGGCGACCTGGAGACGCTCAACGACGCGTGGGGCACCACGTTCTGGAGCCAGCGCTACGGCGACTGGGCCGAGATCGTCCCCCCGCGGCGGGCCCCGTACACCGTCAACCCGTCGCAGCGCCTCGACTGGCGGCGGTTCTGCTCCGACGCGCTGCTGGAGCACTACCGGGCCGAACGCGACGTCCTGCGGGAGCACACCCCCGGTACGCCGGTCACGACGAACTTCATGGGGCTGTTCAAGCCGGTCGACTACTGGTCGTGGGCGGCCGAGGAGGACATCGTCTCCAACGACTGGTATCCCGAGCCGGGCGACCCGCTGGCCCCGGCGCGCACGGCGCTCACCCACGACCTGATGCGCGGGCTCGCGGGAGGCCGGCCGTGGCTGCTGATGGAGCAGGCCACGAGCGCCGTCAACTGGCGCCCGCACAACCTGCCCAAACCGCCCGGCCAGTTCCGGCTGGAGTCGCTGCAGGCGCTGGCCCGCGGCGCGGACGGGCTCTGCTACTTCCAGTGGCGGGCCTCCCGGTTCGGCGCCGAACGTTTCCACGCCGCGATGGTGCCGCACGCCGGGCCGGACACGCGGCTGCACGCCGCGGTCCGCGCCCACGGCCGGGAGCTGCGCGGGCTGGCCCGCGTGGCGGGCACGCCGGTGCCCGCGCGGGTGGCGATGGTGTTCGACTGGGCGAGCTGGTGGGCGCTGGAGGAACGGGGCCGACCCAGTGACCGGATCAACGCGACGGACCAGCTGCTGAGCTACTACCTGCCGCTGTGGGAGCGCGGCGTGAGCGTGGACGTGGTGCCGCCGTCGGCGGACCTGTCCGGCTACGCGCTGGTGGTGGCGCCGAACCTGTTCCTGGTCGGCGACCGGGACGCGGCGGCGCTGACCGCGTACGCGCGCGGCGGAGGCGTGCTGGTGGTCGGGCCGTTCTCCGGGGTGGTGGACGAGCGGTCACACGTGCGTACCGGGCGGTTCCCCGCGCCGCTGCGCGAGGTGCTGGGCGCGTCCGGCGAGGAGTGGCTGCCCGCGCCCGACGACGAGCCCGTGCGCTGCCGGTGGGCCGGCGGCGCCGCCTTCACCGCGCGCACCTGGACGGAGCTGGTGGCGGCGGAGGGCGCCGAGGCGGTGGCGGAGTTCGCCGACGGCGACCTGGCCGGCCACCCCGCCGTGCTGCGTCACCGCGCCGGCGACGGCGTCGCCTGGTACGTCGCGACCATGCCCGAGGCCGCCGCGCTCGGCGAGATCGCCGAGCGTGCGCTGGTCGACGCCGGCGTGGCCGGCGCGCTGCCGCGGCTTCCTCCCGGCGTCGAGGCGGTGCGCCGCGGCGACGTGCTGTTCCTGCTCAACCACGGCGCCGAGACGGCCGCCGTGCCCCTTCCCGAGCCGGCGCGGGACCTGCTGACCGGAGCCGTCGCGGACGGCCAGGTCACGCTGGCGCCCCGCGACGTCGTCGCGCTGCGCCCTGGCGCGTAGCACCCCCCACCCCACTGATGTGAAAGGAGGGCGCTGCCCGCGCCGGTCCCCGCCGGCGTGGCAGCGCGCCACGATGAAGTTCAAGGACGGCTACTGGCGGATGCGCCCGGGGGTGCGGGGCGACTACGCCGCCTGCGCCCACGACGTGAGCGCCGACGCGGGCTCGCTGCGGGTGCTCGCCCCCACCCGGGAGATCACCCGCCGCGGCCACACCCTCGACGGCCCGGTGCTGCGGCTCGACCTGTCGTCGCCGATGCCGGACGTGATCAGGGTCCGTACGGTGCACTTCGCCGGGTCGGTCCCGGACGCGCCCGTCTTCGAGGTGCGCGACGAGCGGCCGGAGGCGCGGGTCGCCGTGGACGGCGAGACCGCGAGCCTGACCAGCGGCGGCCTCACCGTACGGGTGCGCAGGGACGCGCCGTGGGAGATGACCTTCAGCGCCGCCGGCCGCGAGCTGACCCGCAGCGCCGGCAAGAGCCTCGGCGTGATGCACGACGCGCAGGCCCGGCACTTCATGGTCGAGCAGCTGCGCCTGAGCGCCGGGGAACTCGTGTACGGCCTCGGCGAGCGCTTCGGCCCTCTGGTGCGCAACGGGCAGTCGGTGGACGTCTGGAACGAGGACGGCGGCACCAGCAGCGAGATGGCCTACAAGAACGTGCCCTTCTACCTCACCAACCGCGGCTACGGGGTGTTCGTCAACCATCCCGGCCGGGTGTCGTTCGAGGTGGGCTCGGAGTCGGTGTCGCGGGTGCAGTTCAGCGTCGAGGGCCACGACCTGGAGTACCTCGTCGTTCACGGGCCGACGCCGGCCGACATCCTGCGCCGCTACACGGCGCTGACCGGCCGCCCCGCGCTGCCGCCCGCGTGGTCGTTCGGGCTGTGGTTGTCGACGTCGTTCACCACCGACTACGACGAGGCCACGGTGACGTCGTTCGTGGACGGGATGGCCGGGCGGGACCTGCCGCTGAGCGTCTTCCACTTCGACTGCTTCTGGATGCGGCGCTACCGGTGGTGCGACTTCGAGTGGGACCCGGAGGTGTTCCCCGACCCGAGGGGCATGCTGCGCCGGCTCAAGGAGCGCGGGCTGCGGGTGTGCGTGTGGATCAACCCGTACATCGGGCAGGCGTCGGCGTTGTTCGACGAGGGCGCCGCCGCCGGGCACCTGCTGCGCCGCCGCGACGGGACCGTCTGGCAGGATGACCACTGGCAGGCTGGCCGGGCGCTGGTGGACTTCACCTCCCCCGCCGCCAGGGAATGGTACGCGGCGAAGCTGCGCGGGCTGCTCGACATGGGGGTGGACGCGTTCAAGACCGACTTCGGGGAGCGCATCCCGACCGACGTGGTCTACGCCGACGGCTCCGACCCCGAGCGGATGCACAACTACTACAGCCTGGTCTACAACGAGACCGTGCACCGGGTGCTGGCCGAGCGGGGCGCGCCCGTGCTGTTCGCCCGGTCGGCCACCGTGGGCGGGCAGCGCATGCCGGTGCACTGGGGCGGCGACTGCGAGTCGACGTTCGAGGCGATGGCCGAGTCGCTGCGGGGCGGCCTGTCGCTGGGCCTGGCCGGGTTCGGGTTCTGGAGCCACGACATCGGCGGCTTCGAGGGGCGGCCCGATCCGGCGGTGTTCAAGCGGTGGGTGGCCTTCGGGCTGCTGTCGTCGCACAGCCGGCTGCACGGCAGCGGGTCCTACCGGGTGCCGTGGTCGTTCGACGAGGAGTCGGTCGACGTGCTGCGCGCGTTCACCCGGCTCAAGGCGCGGCTGATGCCCTACCTGTACACCGCCGCCGTCCAGGCCGTCCAGGAGGGCCTGCCGGTGATGCGGGCGATGCAACTGGAGTTCCCCGATGACCGGGCCTGTGACCACCTGGACGCCCAGTACATGCTGGGGCCGGACCTGCTGGTGGCGCCGGTGATGTCCGCCGATGGCGACATTTCCTATTACGTCCCCGAGGGGGTGTGGACCCGGCTGCTCGACGGCGCGACCGTCACCGGGCCCGGCTGGCGTACCGAACGGCACGGGTTCGACAGCCTGCCGCTGCTGGTGCGGCCCGGCGCGGTGCTGCCGCTCGGAGCCCGCGACGACCGGCCCGACTACGACTACTCCGACGGCGTCACCCTGCGGACCGGCCACCTCGCCGACGGCGAGAGCCGCACGGTCACGGTGCCCACGCCCGTGGACGGCGGCGTCGCCGCGGTGTTCGAGGTCTCGCGCACGGGCGATCGGGTACGCGCCCGCCGCGTCCTCGGCGCCCCCGCGCCCTGGAATCTGCTGCTCGCCGGGGTGCGCGAGGCTCTGCACTCCGACCTTGAGACGACCCCCGGCGGCGTGCGGGTGGCCGCCGGGCCCGGCACCGACGACATCGAGATCATCCTCCGAGGAGCAGCATGATCACCTTTCCCGAGAACTTCCTGTGGGGCACCGCCACCGCCGCCTACCAGGTGGAGGGCGCCTGGAACGAGGACGGCAGGGGCCCGTCGATCTGGGACACCTTCTCCCACACCCCCGGCCTCGTCACGAACGGCGACACCGGCGACGTGGCCTGCGACCATTACCACCGCCTGGAGGAGGACCTCGACACGCTGGCCGCGCTGGGCGTCCGCGCCTACCGTTTCTCCGTCTCCTGGCCGCGCGTGCAGCCCGGCGGCAGCGGCCCGGTCAACCGGCCGGGACTCGACTTCTACTCCCGCCTGGTGGACGGCCTGCTCGCCAGAGACATCGCGCCCGTGGCCACGCTCTACCACTGGGACCTGCCGCAGGAGCTGGAGGACGCGGGCGGCTGGCCGAACCGCGACACGGCGGAGCGCTTCGCCGAGTACGCCCGGCTCATGGGCGACGCGCTCGGCGACCGCGTGCACACCTGGATCACGCTGAACGAGCCGTGGTGCTCGGCCTACCTCGGCTACGCCTCCGGCGTGCACGCACCCGCGCGGACCGAGCCCGCCGCCGCGCTGGCCGCGCTGCACCACCTCAACCTCGGCCACGGCCTGGCCGTCCAGGCGCTGCGCACCACCGCCGCCTCCTCCGCGCAGATGTCGGTCACGCTCAACCTGCACCACGTGCGCGGCGTGTCCGAGCGCGACGCCGACGCCGTGCGGCGCGCGGACGCGCTGGCCAACCGGGCCTTCCTCGGCCCCATGCTGGAGGGCGCCTACCCGCGCGACCTCATCGCCGACACCGCCTCGGTGACCGACTGGTCGTTCGTCCGCGACGGCGACGAGGCCGCCGCGTGCCGGTCGCTGGACGTGCTCGGGGTCAACTACTACAACCCCACCCTCGTACGCCAGTGGGACGGCTCCTCGCGGCGGGAGACCGCCGACGGGCACCAGGACGGAACGGCCTCGCCGTGGATCGCGTGCGAGGACGTCGAGTTCGTCCGCCAGCCGGGGCCGTACACCGAGATGGGCTGGAACATCGACGAGAGCGGCCTGACCGAGCTGCTGCTGCGGCTGCACCGTGACCACCCCGGCCTGCCCCTCGTGATCACCGAGAACGGGGCCGCGTTCGCCGACGTCGTGGACGCCGACGGGCGCATCCGTGACGAGCGCCGCATCGACTACCTGCGCCGCCACCTGACGGCCGTGACCGAGGCGATCGCGGCCGGGGCGGACGTGCGGGGTTACTTCGTGTGGTCGCTGATGGACAACTTCGAGTGGGCGCACGGGTACGCCAAGCGGTTCGGCATCGTACGGGTGGACCGTGACACCATGCGGCGCACCTGGAAGGACAGCGCCCACTGGTACCGCGAGGTGGTCGCCACCGGCAAGCTGCCGTCCTAGGGTTTGCGGGCCACGCCTCCGACGAAGGTGTGGTAGGTGACGCCCGGCGTCGCGTGGTCGTCGGCGCCGGGCCGCCACTCCGGCAGCGGCACCAGGCCGGGCTCCAGCAGGTCCAGCCCGCCGAAGAAGGCGAGGATCTCCTCGCGGGTGCGCCAGCGACCGGTGCCGAGGTGCTCGTTGAAGAGCCTCTCCGCGGCGTACGCCTGCCGCGACACCTCGGGCATGGCCTCGCCCGGGTTGCGGAAGTGCGAGATCACCACGTGGCTGCCCGGGGCGAGCGGCCGGACGAGCCGGGCCACGATGCCGGCCGGGTCCTCGTCGTCGCGCAGGTGGTGCAGGATCGCGTACATCAGCAGCCCGACCGGCTGGGAGAAGTCGATGAGGCCGCGCGTGTTCCTGTCGGCGAGGATGGCCTCGGGGTCACGGGCGTCGGCTTCGATGATCGTGGTGGTCTGGTCGACGGCCAGCAGCGCGCGGCCGTGCACGAGCACGATCGGGTCGTGGTCGACGTAGACGACGCGGGAGCGCGGGGCGACGGCCTGGGCGATCTCGTGCACGTTGCCCTGCGTCGGCAGGCCCGAGCCGAGGTCCAGGAACTGGCGGATGCCGGCCTCCGCCGTCAGGTGGTGCACGGTGCGGCGGAGGAACTCCCTGTTGGCTCTGGCCGACTCGGGCGCGTCCGGCGCGATCTTCAGCGCCATGGCGGCCATCTGGCGGTCGACCTCGTAGTTGTCCTTGCCGCCGAGCATGTGGTCGTAGACGCGGGAGACGCTGGGCTTGCTGGTGTCGATACCGGGCGGGGCTTTTTCCTGCTCGCTCTCGGACACGGCCGGCTCCTCGGATGGTCATGGGTGCTAGGCCCATGATCCTAGATCGACATCCTCATATATGCGGACATTTCATGACCAAAGGACCGCCCTCTGGGAGGCGGCCAGCCGCCGAGGCGGACCCCGCCGAGCGAGGTGTAGCGCACGGACGCACGACCACGCCGTCCGCCTCCCCCTCAGGTCCCGCCCAGGCGTCCACGTCCACCGCCGCCGCACGGGCGCGCAGCCCCCGGCGTGCTGCATACGATCATGGTGAAGGAGCGGCGCCCTCACGCGCCGGCGCGGTCATGATCGGCCGAGCTCTTCCCGCAGCAGGAGGGCCGCGCCCGCCATGGCGCGCATCTTGCCCTCCGCCGACTCCCTGGGCAGATATTTCATCCCGCAGTCCGTGGCGATGACGACGCGCTCGGGCGGCACCCGGTCGAACGCCTTGCACACCCGATCCGCCACCACCTCGACCGGCTCGACGTCGGACGTGGACAGATCGATCACCCCGAGGATGACGGTCTTGTCCTTCAGATCGGACAGCACCCCCAGGTCGAGACCGGACTGGGCGGTCTCTATCGACACCTGCTCGACCGGGCAGCCGGCCAGCTCGGGCAGGAACGAGTACGCCTCGGGCCGCTCATGGATGATCGCCGCGTACCCGAAGCAGATGTGCACCGCGGTCGTGCCGGTGACGCCGTCGAGCGCGGCGTTCAGCGCGGCCAGCCCGTAGGCGCGCGCCTGGTCGGGCCTGGCCTGCATGTACGGCTCGTCGATCTGGACGATGTCCGCGCCTGCCGCGAACAGGTCGCGGATCTCGGCGTTGACGGCCGCCGCGTAGTCCATCGCGGCCGCCTCGGCGTCGGGATAGTGCTCGTTCTGGGCCTGCTGGCTCATCGTGAACGGGCCCGGCACCGTCATCTTGATCGTGCGGGCGGTGTGGGCGCGCAGGAACCGAAGGTCCTCCACCTCGATCGGGCGGGTGCGGCGGATCGGGCCGACGATGCGCGGCACCGGGTTGGGATGCCCGCTGCGGTCGAGCGCCGTGCCGGGATTGTCGATGTCGATGCCGTCGAGGGCCGTGGCGAAGTGGTTGGAGTAGCTCTCGCGCCGGATCTCGCCGTCGGTGACGATGTCCAGCCCGGCGCGCTCCTGCGCCCTGATGGCCAGCTCTGTGGCGTCGTCCTGGGCCTGGGCGAGCAGCTCGGGCGCGACGCGCCACAGCTCCCTGGCCCGCACCCGCGGGGGGAACCGCTCGGCCAGCCGGGCGCGGTCGATCAGCCATTCGGGCTGGGCGTAGCTTCCGACCAGGGACGTCGGCAACGTGGGCAGGGGGATCACGGGCTCTCCTTCACATAGGTGCACATAGGTGGTGCTACGACTGCGGCTTACCAGCGATCGAGGTGGAGCACCTCGTCGAGCGGCTGCCGATGGGCGGGCCTGAACGTCTCACCGGTGTAGTAGGCGGTGGGGATGAGCACGCCCTGGCGGACGTCGGCGGGGATGCCGAGCAACTCGGCGATCTCGCTCTCGTACGCCAGGTGCAGGGACGTCCAGGCGGTGCCGAGGCCCCGGGCGCGGGCGGCCAGCATATAGCTCCACGCGGCGGGCAGCAGCGAACCCCAGAGCCCGGCCTGGTTGCCCTCGGGCAGCCCGCCGGGCGTCTGGATGCACCCGAGCACCAGGACCGGCACGTCGCCCATGCGCTCGCTCAGGTAGCCGGCGCTCTCGGAGACCCGCCGCTGGGTGGCGGCCCGCGCCGGATCGTCCTCGAACAACGACCCGGCCGAGCCGCCCGAGGCCCGGTACGCGCCGAACGAGCGCCGGTAGTAACCGCCGATCGCCTTGCGCAGCTCAGGATCGCTCACCACCACCCAGTGCCAGCCCTGCCGGTTGCTGCCGCTGGGCGCCTGAAGCGCGACCTCCAGGCACTCGCGCACCAGCTCCGCAGGCACGGGACGGGTCAGATCGAGGCGCTTGCGCACGCTTCGGGTGGTGGTGAGCAGTTCGTCGGGGCTCAGCGGAATGATCGTCACACGGCCATCATGTCAACCCCGCCGCGTGATCCACAGGACCCCGTGAGCCGGACTCGGCCGGGCTCCGCGCTCAGAGGCGGCCGAGCGCCTCCATCGCGGGCAGCGCCCGGTCGTCATAGCCGAACAGCGCCTGGTTCTCCCAGGCGTTGCCCGACGACGGGTCGGCCGGATCCCAGCCGTTGCCGCGCACGCCGGTCCACGTGGCCTCCCACGTGAACAGGCCGAGGCCCAGGCCGCCCGGCACCCGGCGGACGATTTCGGCCACGCTCGTCAGCATCGCCGCCTGCCCCTCCGGGCTCGCCCGGTAGCCGGGGTACGGCTCGGTGGCCGTGATGATGTTGGCCCAGCCGTCGTCGTCGGCCGTCGTGAACGGGTACGCGGTCTCCACCACGACCACCGGCTTGCCGTACCTGGCGGCCACGTCGTTGATGTTGGCCCTGAACGTCTCCAGCGTGCCGTGCCAGTAGGCGTAGTACGACATCCCGATCACGTCGTGGCGCACGCCGTTCGCGTTAGCGTTGTCGAACCACCACCGGTAGAGGCCGTTGTCGCCGCCGTCGGCCAGGTGCAGCACGACCTTGGTCGAACCCGACACCCGCTTGACCGCGTCGTAGCCGGCGTTCAGCAGCGCCGCCGTGTTCGGCCAGGCCGAGGTGGAGCCGTCGGGCCAGAGCAGGCCGCCGTTGATCTCGTTGCCGACCTGCACCATGTCGGCCGTGGTGCCCTGGCGGCGCAGCGCGTCGAGCACATCGTACGTGTGGTCGTACACGGCCTGCCTGAGCCGGTCGAACGGCAGCGACTCCCAGGCGGCGGGTTTGTACTGCTTGCCCGGGTCGGCCCACGTGTCGGAGTAGTGGAAGTCGATGAGGAGCTTCATGCCCTGGGCCTTGGCCCGCCTGGCCAGGCCCAGCACCTGCGTCTTGGTGTTGTAGCCGTCGGCCGGGTCCACCCAGACCTTGAGCCTGACGTGGTTGAGGCCGGCCCGCGACAGGATGCGCAGCGCGTCGCCGGTGCGGCCGCGGGCGTCGCGGTAGACGCCGCCGAGCGCCTCCGACTTCGCCAGGCTGGAGACGTCGGCGCCCCTGATCTGCAGCGCCGCCCTGGACGTACCGGCGTGCGCGGGCTGGACGGCGGGCTGGACGACGGGCTGCACCGCCGCGGCGACCAGCAGCAGTGCGGTGAGTAACCGTTTCATCGCATCTCCCTGGGGATGGGGGTTTCGGCGACGACGGTGACCGCGCCGGGCGCGACGGTGACCGCGCCGTCGTGCCGTACGCCGTCGAACACGCTGACGCCGCTCACCCCCTCGACCGTCACGGGCTCGTCGCCGTGGTTGATCAGGAAGACGTGGCCGCCCCTGCGCACCAGTTCGAGGGTCTCGGGCAGGCCGGGCGGCCGGGACACGCCCGCGTGGTCGAGCACCTGCGCGAGGAGGCCGCGCAGGCCGGCGACGGGTGCCGTGGCGAGGTACCAGGCGGTGCCGGCGCCGAGGTCGTGACGGGTGAAGGCGGGGTGTCCCGCGTCGGGCCCGCCGGAGAAGGAGCGCACGGTGACCGCGCCGGCCGGGCGGACCCGCTCCGACCAGACGCGGGCGGTGAGGCTCGCGGGGCCGTCCAGCTCGACCGTCTCGTGCTCGCGCAGCGGGTGGAACTCCTCGATGGACAGGCCGAGCAGCTCGCGCAGGGCGCCGGGATAGGCGCCCGGGTGGAGGGTGTCGTGCTGGTCCACGATGCCGGAGAAGTACGACATGAGCAGGTGGCCGCCTGCTTCGACGTACCGGTGGAGGTTCTTGGCGGAGGCTTCGGTGAGGAGGTACGAGCTGGGCGCGACCACCAGCCGATAACCCGAAATATCGGCGGAAGGGTGGACGAAGTCCACCGTCACGTGCTCCCGCCACAACGCCTCGTAGAAGGCGTCCATCCGCTCACGGAACGTCAGGTCCACCGACGGCCGCCAGTCCAGCTCCAGCGCCCAGTACGACTCCCAGTCCCAGACGATCGCCACCTCGGCCCGCACCCGGCCGCCCCTGACGCCGGCCAGCGCGCGCAGGTCGGCGCCCAGCCGCACCACCTCGCGCCACTGCTCGGAGTCGGTCCCCGCGTGCGGGACCAGGCCCGAGTGGAACTTCTCCGCCCCGAACCGCGAGGCCCGCCACTGGAAGAACAGCACGCTGTCCGAGCCGCGGGCGACGTGCGCGAGGCTGTTGCGGCGCAGCTCGCCCGGCCGTTTGGCGAGGTTGCGCGGCTGCCAGTTGACCGCGCCCGCCGAGTGCTCCATGAGCATCCACGGCGCCCCGCCGGCGACCGAGCGGGCCAGGTCGGCGGACATCGCCAGGTCGATGTGGTTGTCGGGCAGCTCGGCCTTCAGGTAGTGGTCGTTGGCGATCACGTCGACCTCGCGGGCCCACCGCCACAGGTCGGTGGACTTGCAGTTGACCGTACCGGCGAAGTTCGTGGTCACCGGGACGCCCGGGGTGAGCTCGCGCAGGATGTCACGCTGGAGCGCGTAGTGCTCGCGGTGCTGGCCGTCGCTGAAGCGGGCGTAGTCGAGCCGCTGGGCCGGGTTGAGCACCGTGTGGTTGGCGCGCGGGGCGTCGATCTCGGACCAGTCGGTATAGGTCTGTCCCCAGAACGTGGTGCCCCAGGCGTCGTTCAACGCCGCGAGGTCGCGGTACGTCCGGCGCAGCCAGCCGCGCCAGGCCGCCACGCTGTGCTCGCAGTAACACTCGCCCAGCGGGGCTCCGTACTCGTTGTGCACGTGCCACATGACCACGGCGGGATGGCCGCGGTAGTGCTCGCCCAGCGCGCGCACCAGGCGCGCGGTCGCCTCGCGGAAGGCCGGGGCGCTGGAGCAGGCGCTCTGCCTGCCGCCGAACCCGATCCGCGTGCCCTCCCTGGTCACCGGCAGCACGTCGGGATGCCGGGCGACGAACCAGGCGGGCGGCGCGGCGGTGGGCGTGGCCAGGTCGACCGCGACGCCCGCCTCGTGCAACCGGTCGACGACCTCGTCCAGCCGGCCGAACGTGTAGCGCCCTTCCTCGGGCTCCATCGACGCCCACGTGAACATGCCCAGGCTGACCAGGTTGACCCCGGCCTCGCGCATCAGGGCCACGTCCTCGTCGAGAATGTCGCGCGGCCACTGCTCTGGGTTGTAGTCCCCGCCAAAGGCGATACCGGCAGGACGCTCCGGATACATCCATCCCCCTCGAAATACTTCTGTGAACGTGCACAGTAAGGCACGCTGTCGAACATGGGAACCGTCACCGTGCAAATTGCTGCGAACGCGGAAGGTTAACGAGAGCGTAACAACCCCTTGACGGCCTTTTCCGCCCTCATCCACTCTGTGCACGTTCACAGAACTTCTGGAGGTACGCATGCGCGCCAACCGCCTTGGAGCAGCCCTGGCCGTCGCACTCTCGGTGACCTGCGTGTCGGGCGCCCTCGTGAGCTGCGGGTCCGGCGAGCCCGCCGGGAGCCCCGAGGCGGCGCCGGAGACGGCCGCCCCCCAAGGGCCCGTCAAGCTCACGTACTGGGCCTGGGCCCCCAACATGGACAAGATCGTCAAGGTCTGGAACGCCGCCAACCCCGACATCCAGGTGACGGTCAGCAAGCAGGCCGGCGGCGACGACGCGGCCGCGAAATACCTCACGGCCGCCAAGGCCGGCAACCCGCCCGACCTGGTACAGGCGGAGTACCAGCACCTGCCGTCGTTCATCGCCGCCGACGCCGTGGCCGACCTCAAGGCCGAGACCGCCCCGATCAAGGGCGAGTTCTCCGACGGCCTGTGGAACCTCGTCACCCTCGGCACCGACGCGGTCTACGGCGTCCCCCAGGACAGCGGCCCGATGATGCTCTTCTACCGCAAGGACCTGTTCGACAAGTACGGCATCGAGGTCCCGGAGACCTGGCAGGACTACGCCGAGGCGGCCCGCACGGTGCGCAAGAAGGACCCCAAGGCGTACCTGGGCACGTTCTCCAGCAAGGACCCGGGAGCGTTCACAGGCCTCGCCCAGCAGGCCGGAGCGCAGTGGTGGTCGATCAGCGGCGAGTCGTGGAAGGTCAACGTCGCCGACGAGCCCACCAGGAAGGTCGCCGACTACTGGGGCGGGCTCGTCAAGGAGGGCGCCATCGACGACATGCCGTACTTCACCCCCGAATGGAACAAGGCGCTCAACGACGGCAAGCTGCTGACCTGGCCGTCGGCCGTGTGGGCGCCCGGCGTGTTGTCGAGCAACGCGCCCAAGGCCAAGGGCAAGTGGGCCGTCGCGCCGCTCCCCCAGTGGAACGCCGGCGAGAACTTCAGCGGCTTCTGGGGCGGCTCGTCCACCGCCGTGTCGGCCAGGACGCCGCACAAGGCCGCCGCCACGAAGTTCGCCACGTGGCTCAACACCGACCAGGAGGCCATCGACCTGCTCGTCAAGGAGGCCGCGATCTACCCGGCCACGACCAAGGCGCAGTCGGCGCTCGGTGAGGCGCCCGCCTACTTCTCCAACCAGCCCGACTTCTGGCAGCAGGCCGCCACCGTGTCCGCGGGTGCGCGCGGCTTCACCTTCGGGCCGAACGTCGGCGTGACGTACAACGCCTTCAAGGACGGCTTCGACAAGGCGCTGCAGGACGGCACGCCGTTCTCCGCGGCCGTGCGGGCCATGCAGGACGTCACGGTCGCCGACATGCGCAAGTCCGGCTTCCAGATCGCGCCATGAGGCGTCCGGGAAGGGGGGCGTGGCCGTACCTGTTCCTGACCCCCGCCATCGTGTTGTTCACGCTCTTCCTCGCGGTGCCCATCGCCTACACCGTCTACCTGGCGATGCACAGGACCAGGGTGTCCGGGCTCGGGCTCGGGAAAGGCGCGCGCCGCGAGGTCTTCGTCGGGTTCGACAACTTCGCCGCCGCCCTGGCCGACGCCGAGTTGTGGCAGGGCTGGCTGCGGGTGCTCGGCTACGGCGCGCTGGTGCTGGTCGTGATGCTCGGCCTGGCGCTGCTGTTCGCCCTGCTGCTGGACTCGGCGCGGGTGCGGCTGGCCCGCTTCTCCCGGATCGCGATCTTCCTGCCGTACGCGGTGCCGGGGGTGGCGGCCACCCTGCTGTGGGGGTTCCTCTACCTGCCCTCGCTCAGCCCGCTCAAGGCGGTTCTCGACGTCGACTACCTGGGCGCGACCACCGTCACGTACTCCATGGCGAACGTGGCCGTGTGGGGCGGGACCGGCTTCAACATGCTCGTGCTCTACACCGCGCTCCGGGCGATCCCCCGCGACCTGTACGAGGCCGCCCGCCTCGACGGCGCCTCCGAGGTGCAGATCGCGCTCCGGGTCAAGATCCCGATGCTGACCCCCGCGATCGTCCTCACCACCGTGTTCTCGATCATCGCTACCATCCAGGTGTTCACCGAGCCCACCGCGCTCCGGCCGCTGACGAACACGATCAGCTCGACGTGGAGCCCGCTCATGAAGGTCTACCGCGACGCCTTCGTCACCGGCGACCTGTACTCGGCCGCCGCCACCTCGATCGTCATCGCGGCGATCTCTCTCTTCCTGTCGTTCGGCTTCCTGCGCGTGGTCCGCGACCGCGCCTTCAGGGAGGGCTGATGGCCGGGGTCACCGCCGCCACCGCACACCGCCGCCGCGCGCACGGCGCGTTCGCGGGCAGGCCCTGGGGGGTGGCGCCCACGGCGCTGCTCCTCCTCGGCGCGATCTACTGCCTGTTCCCCGTGTTCTGGGTGCTGATCGCGGCCACCAAGTCGCCCGGCGAGCTGTTCAGCACCCCGACGCTCGCGTTCGGCACCGGCTTCTTCGACAACGTCGCGGAGTTGTTCGCCTACCGCGACGGGGTGTTCTGGCTCTGGGCGGCCAACACGCTCATCTACGCGGGCGGCGGCGCGCTGCTGTCGACCGCGGTCTCGGCCGTTTCGGGGTACGCCCTGGCGAAATACCGTTTCCCCGGCCGTAACGCGATCTTCAACCTGCTCATCGGGGGCATCCTCGTGCCCGCCGTGGTGCTGGCCATCCCGCAGTATCTGCTGTTCTCCCAGATCGGCCTGGCCGACAGCCACTGGGCCGTGCTGCTGCCGCAGATCCTGCACCCGTACGGCATCTATCTGGCCCGCGTCTACGCGGCCGCCGCGATCCCCGACTCACTGCTGGAGGCCGGGCGGATCGACGGGGCCGGCGAAGGGCACCTCATGACGCGGGTGGCGCTGCCGCTGATGGTGCCGGGCATGGTGACGATCTTCCTGTTCCAGTTCGTGGCCATCTGGAACAACTTCCTGCTGCCGTTCATCATGCTCGGCGACGACCAGAAGTTCCCGCTCACGGTCGGCCTCTTCACGCTGCTGCAGGCCGGGGCGAACCAGCCGGCCCTCTACAACCTGATCCTCACGGGCGCGCTGCTGTCGATCGTGCCCTTGATCGCGCTCTTCCTCACGATGCAGCGATACTGGAAGACCGACCTGTCCTCCGGAGCCGTCAAGTGAAACGCCCCACGATCCACGATGTCGCCGCCGCCGCGGGCGTGTCCCGCGGCACGGTGTCCCGCCTGCTCAACGGCGACAAGTACGTGAGCCCGGCGGCGCGCGTGGCCATCGAGAGGGCGATCTCCGAGACCGGCTACGTCGTCAACCGGGCCGCCCGCAGCCTGGTCACCCAGCGCACCGGCTCGGTCGTGATGGTGCTCTCGGAGCCGTACGAGAAGTTGTTCGAGGACCCCAACTACAGCACCCTCATCAGGGTCGCCATCAAGATGCTGGCCGAGCGCGACCTGTCGCTGGTCATGATGCTGGCGGGCGACGCGGCCGAGCGGGAGCGGGTGGTGCGCTACGTGCGCGGCGGCCACGCCGACGGCGTGCTGCTGGTCTCGACGCACGCGGGCGACCCCCTCGTGGAGGCGCTCGGCTCCGGGCCGCCCGCCGTCTCGTGCGGCGCCGTCATCGGCCACGAGAACGTCATCCCGTACGCCGCCGCCGACGAACGGCTCGGGGCCCGCCAGATGACCGAATACTTCGTCGACCAGGGCCGCAGGCGCATCGCCATGATCACCGGCCCGATGGACACGCCGGGCGGCATCCAGCGGCTGGAGGGCTTCGCCGAGGTGCTGGGGCGCAGGGCCACCTCGAAGCTGATCGCGCACGGCGACTGGACCCGGGCCAGCGGCGAGCGGGCGATGGCCGAGCTGTTGGAGCGCGCGCCCGACATCGACGCCGTCTTCGTGGCCTCCGACCTGATGGCGGCGGGCGCGCTGGCGGCGTTGCGGGCGGCCGGGCGCGGCGTGCCGGGCGACGTCGCGGTGGGCGGGTTCGACGACTCCTCCGTGGCCCTGTCCACGCATCCGCCGCTGACCACGGTCCGTCAGCCGCTGACCGAAATGGCCCAGGAGACCATCCGCCTGCTGCTGGCGCTCATCGACGGGGCAGGCGGCCTGGAGCCGGTGATACTCCCCACCGAACTCGTGATCCGCGAGTCCGCCTGACCCGTCCTGACATCGTCCCTGACTGTCCTTTACCCATATCGGCGATAAGCCGTAAATATCGACAGTTCAGCGGTATGATCGCGCCAGTCGTCTTCGTGACGTTGCCCCAAAGGAGCCGACGATGGCCGAGAGCGAGCCGGCGCGCCCGCCGCAGGACGTGGACACCACCAGGCCCAGCGTCTCCCGCGTCTACGACTACATGCTCGGCGGCAAGGACAACTACGAGGCCGACCGCGTGATGGCCCGGCTCGCGCTCGAAGTCGCCCCGGACGCGCCGCAGGCGGCGCGGGCCAACAGGGAGTTCCTCAAACGCGTCGTCCGCCACCTCGCGGCGGAGGCCGGCATCCGCCAGTTCCTCGACATCGGCTCGGGCCTGCCCACGCAGGGCAACGTGCACGAGATCGCCCAGGCGTCCGCACCGGGCACGCGGGTGGTCTACGTCGACAACGACCCCATCGTCCTCGTCCACGGCCACGCCCTGCTCGCCGTCGACGACACCACCGCCGTCGTCGAGGCCGACCTGCGCGAGCCCGAAGTGATCCTCGACCACCCCGAGGTCAGGAAGCTCATCGACTTCGGCGAGCCGGTGGGGCTGCTGATGCTCGCCATCCTGCACCACCTGACGGACGCCGCGAACCCGGCCGGCATCGTCGCCAGGATGCTCGCCCGCCTCCCGCCCGGCAGTCACCTGGCCGTCTCCCACTTCTGCAACCCCGGCCAGGCGCACCCGGAGGTGTCCAGGCAGGCGTACCAGGCGGAGAAGCTCTTCAACGAGCACCTGGGCGCCGGGCGGTGGCGTACCCGCGAGGAGATCCTCACCTGTTTCGACGGGCTCGAGGTGCTGGAGCCCGGCCTCGTGCCCCTGCCCGAATGGCGGCCGGACCCCGGCGACCAGGCCGAGCTCGGCATCACGTACCACGCCTTCGTCGGAGCGGTGGCCCGCAAGCCATAGCGCCGGGGGCGCAGCTCGGCGGCTTCCCCGTCCAGTGGCAGCCGCCCCGGCCTCGGACCACGTGAAGGGCCGGTGCGCCCCGAGGATGGCGGTGCTCCTCCATCTCGCCCGCACGGCCGCGTTCGACGTGCGTGTGCCCGCCGAGCCGCCTCCGCGCCGCTACCCCGCTCGAGTGATCTCCCCGAGTTGTGCGGTGAGACCGGACAGCGTGAGGCCCAGCGGGGCGTCCACGGTGAGGGTGGCGTCGGCGTCGCCGCCGGTCGGGCCCTGGTTGACGATGGCGATCGGGATGCCGAGCTCGGCGGCCCTGGTGACGAACCGCAGCCCCGACCTGATCTTGAGCGAGGAGCCGAGCACGAGCAGCGCCCGCGCCCCCGCCACCAGACCGAAACATTCGTCGACGCGGGTCCGTGGCACGTTCTCGCCGAAGAAGATCACGTCGGGCTTGAGCAGCCCGCCGCACCCCGCGCAGTCGACCACCCGGAACCCCGACACCTGCGCGTCGGTGAGCACGGCGTCGCCGTCGGGGTTGATCGCGCCGGAAGCCGCCCACCCGGCGTTGGCCTCGCGCAGCCGGCGTTCCAGCTCGGCGCGGGAAGTGCGCTCCCGGCACGACAGGCAGACGACCCGGTCGAGCCCGCCGTGCAGCTCGATCACCCGCCTCGCGCCCGCCGCCTGGTGCAGCCCGTCGACGTTCTGGGTGACGATGCCGGACAGCAGGCCGCGCCGCTCCAGCTCCGCCACGGCCAGGTGCCCGGCGTTGGGCCGCGCGTCGCCGATCTGCCGCCAGCCGACGTGGCTGCGCGCCCAGTAGCGCCGCCGCGCCTCCGCGCTGCCGACGAACCTCTGGTACGTCATCGGCTCGGCGCGGCGCGAGCGGCCCGTCGGCCCCCGGTAGTCGGGGATGCCCGACTCGGTGGACAGGCCGGCGCCGCTGAGCACCGCCACCCCGCCCTGAGCGACCAGTCCGGTCAGCTCCGCGAGCTTCGTGGTCGTCGTCACACGATCCATGGTGCCCGACACCGCGTGGTGCGTCGCCCGCGGGCGCCGACGGGTGAACCGACCCCACGATCGGCGCGTACCTCCACACATCGGACACGTGTTCCATGGAGGTGTCGTGGAGCTCAGCCTCTTGCGGGCACAGGCGCACAGCCCGTCGTACTTCTCCCTCATGCGCGGCTCGGCCGGAGAGCGCGCACCGGTGGACTTCTGCATCCCGTGCAATCCCTATTTCCCGACGTCCGAAATCTTCGAGCATCTCGGGAGGAACCTGGAGACGATCCTCAAGTTCTATCCGAGCGACGCGAACACCATCGCCGAGGAGCTCTGCTCCACCCTCGGCCTGCACCCCAAGACGGTCGCCATGGGCAACGGCTCGACCGAGCTGATCACCTGGATCGACCACCTCCTGGTGCGCGAGAGCCTGGCGGTGCCGATCCCGACGTTCGGCCGCTGGACGGACCAGCCGCTGGAGACGGGCAAGCGGGTGGACATGTATCCGCTGCTGGAGAGCCGCAACTTCACGCTCGACGTGAACGACTACGTCTCGTTCATCCGTACGCGCGGCTCGCGGGTGGCGGTGATCTGCAATCCCAACAACCCTGACGGCGGCTACCTGCCCAAGCACGAGGTCCTGCGGCTCCTGGACGAGCTGATCGACCTCGACCTGGTGATCGTGGACGAGTCGTTCGGCGAGTTCGTGGACGCCGAGCCGTACCCTGGCATGGCCGCCGAGGCCGCGGTCCGGCCGAACGTGATCGTGCTGCGCAGCCTGGGCAAGAGCTTCGGCCTGCACGGCATCCGCTTCGGCTACATGGTCGCCAACCCGGCGCTGGCCGGGCGGGTGCGCGACGCGCTGCCCAAGTGGAACCTCAACTCGTTCGCCGAGGTCGTGGTGTTCATGATGCGGCAGTTCTGGCCGGAATACCAGGAGAGCCTCAAGCGGCTCGGCAACGACAGGCGGGCGATGTTCCAGCAGCTCAGCACGATGCCGGGGCTGTCGGTGTTCGCGTCGCAGGGCAACTTCCTGCTGGTGAAGCTGCCGCCGGGCCACGACGGGGTGCCGCTGCGCGACCACCTGCTCACCGAGCACGGCGTGTACGTCAGGGAGTGCGGCAACAAGCTCGGCACGACCAGCCGGTTCCTGCGCCTGGTGGTGCGCCCGCAGGAGGATGTGCGGCGGCTGCTCATCGGCATGACGCAGTTCCTGTACTCGGGCAGCCTGCACGAGATCCCGGTCATCGGGCTGCACCACCGTCACGTCAACCCGCTGTCCGCCTGAACCCGGCGCCCGCCTCCGGGCGGGCGCGAACGGCCGGCGCCGTTGTAAGCTGTCCCGGCTATCCCCTTACATCATAAACAGTCGGCCGACGACGGAAGGGTTCCGTGCTCTCCAGCCAGCAGGCAAGCGCCGTCCAGCACCACGACCACACCGCCGCTGACAGCCACGACCGCATCCAGGTCCGCGGCGCCAGGGAGAACAACCTCAAGGGCGTCTCCCTCGACATCCCCAAGCGGCGTCTCACCGTCTTCACCGGAGTGTCCGGCTCCGGCAAGTCCTCGCTCGTCTTCGACACGATCGCCGCGGAGTCCCGCCGGCTGATCGACGAGACCTACACCGCGTTCATCCAGGCCTTCATGCCGAGCCTGGCCCGCCCTGACGTCGACGCGCTGCACAACCTGAGCGCGGCGATCATCGTCGACCAGGAGCGCATGGGCGCCAACGCCCGCTCCACCGTAGGCACGGCCACCGACGCGCACACCATGCTGCGCATCGTTTTCAGCCGCCTCGGCGAGCCGCCCGCCGGCCCGGCCGGCGCTTTCAGCTTCAACACGGCCGAGGGCATGTGCCCCGGGTGCGAGGGGCTGGGCAAGGCCTCCGACATCGACGTGGACGAGCTGGTCGACCGGGAGCTGTCGTTGAACGACGGCGCCATCAAGGTCCCCGGCTACGCGGTCGACAGCTGGCCGTGGCAGGTCGTGGCCGGCTCGGGCCTGTTCGACCCCGCCGTCAGGCTGAAGGACTTCACCCCCGAGCAGTGGGAGGACCTCCTCCACAAGCCGCCCACCAAGCTCAAGTACGGCTCCAGCAACTTCACGTACGAGGGCCTCGTCCCCCGGATCAGGCGCGCCTACCTCGCCAAGGACCGCGAGTCGATGCAGCCGTCGGCGCGGGCGTTCGCCGACCGGGCGGTCAGGCTGATCCGCTGTCCCTCCTGCGCGGGCACCCGGCTGAACGAGGCCGCCCGCTCCAGCCTGGTCGACGGCAGGAGCATCGCCGACTGCTCGGCCATGCAGATCGACGACCTGGCCGCCTTCGTCCGCAGCATCACACACGAGGCCGTCGGCCCGGTGCTGGACGGCCTGCTCTCCACGCTCGACTCTCTGGTCGGGATCGGCCTCGGCTATCTCAGCCTCGACCGCGAGTCGTCCACGCTGTCGGGCGGAGAGGCGCAGCGCGTCAAGATGGTGCGCCACCTCAACTCCAGCCTGACCGACGTCACCTACGTCTTCGACGAGCCGACGGCCGGCCTGCACCCGCACGACATCCAGCGCATGAACACCCTGCTGCTCCAGCTGCGTGACAAGGGCAACACGGTGCTGGTCGTCGAGCACAAGCCGGAGACCATCGCCATCGCCGACCACGTCGTCGACCTCGGCCCAGGCGCCGGCGCGGCCGGCGGGCAGCTCTGCTACGCCGGCGACCTCGGCGGGCTGCGCACCTCCGGCACGCTGACCGGCCGCTACCTCGACCACCGGGTGCGCCTGCGCGAGAAGGTCCGCGAGCCGTCCGGGAACCTGCCGATCAGGAACGCCACCCTGCACAACTTGCGCGACGTGAGCGTGGACGTCCCGCTGGGCGTGCTGACCGTGGTCACCGGCGTGGCCGGGTCGGGCAAGAGCTCGCTGATCCACGGCTACGTCGCGGGCCGCGACGGCGTGGTGGTGGCCGACCAGTCGCCGATCCGCGGCTCGCGCAGGAGCAACCCGGCGACGTACACCGGGGTGCTCGACCCGATCCGGGCGGCGTTCGCCAAGGCCAACGGCGTCAAGCCGGGCCTGTTCAGCGCCAACTCGGCGGGCGCCTGCCCGAAGTGCAAGGGCATCGGGCTCATCTACACCGACCTGGCGGTGATGGCCGAGGTGGCGTCGGTGTGCGAGGAGTGCGAGGGCAAACGGTTCACGCCCGAGGTGCTGACGTACACGCTGCGGGGCAAGAACATCAGCGAGGTGCTCGCCATGCCGGTGGCCGAGGCCCGCGACTTCTTCACCACCGGCCAGGCCCGTACGATCCTCGACCGGCTGACCTCGGTCGGCCTCGGCTACGTCGGGCTCGGCCAGCCGCTGACCACGCTGTCGGGCGGCGAGCGGCAGCGGCTCAAGCTGGCCATCAACATGGCGAAGAACGGCACCACGTACGTGCTGGACGAGCCCACGACAGGGCTGCACCTGGCGGACGTGGACCAGCTCCTGGCCCTGCTCGACCGGCTGGTGGACGACGGCAACACGGTCATCGTGATCGAGCACCACCAGGCCGTCATGGCCCACGCCGACTGGATCATCGACCTGGGGCCGGGAGCCGGACACGACGGCGGCCGGGTCGTGTTCTCCGGCACCCCCGGTGAGCTGGTCGCCACCGGTTCCTCACTGACCGCGCTCCACCTGCGCGACTACGTGGACCGGTCGTAGCAGCATGACGACGGGAAGGCCCGGCGAGGTGGCGGCGCCGCGCGAGCGGCTCCGTCACGTCCGCTGGATCGCGGTGGGAGCGGCGAGCAGGCCCTCGGGGTCAGGGGTCAGACGGCCAGCCGGGCCAGGACCTCGGCGAACTCCGGCGGCGGCGCCACGACGAGCCGGGCGTGGCCGCTCTGCAGCACGATGTCGGCCTTGATGAGCGTCAGCGCTCCCCGGTGCCACCAGTAGACCTGTGAGCTGAGCCCGTCGGTCTGGGCCGCGTGCACCCGCAGCCGCTCGATGGCCCGCACGACGCCGATCCCGTCGACCGGATGGAGGAGCAGGGTGTAGGGGTCGGGCAGCACCACGAGCGCCCCGTCGGCGGGCACGGGCAGGTAGGAGCCGAGCCAGCGCAGATGCGTGGCGGCTGCGGGGGTGGCCGCGGTCAGGCGGGTCACCGGGGTGCCCGACAACTCGATCCGCTCGACCAGCAGCCGCTCGTCGCGGCGTACATTGGCCACGGCGAGGTCGAGGGCCCGCGCCGGCGGGACGGGCCAGCAGCCCGCCTCCTCGGGGCGCACGGCCCGTGTGCCGACGGTGAGCAGCTCCACGAGGTCGGCGTTGAGGTGGCGGCCCACCACGCGGGTCAGGTCGCTCACCTCGTCGACGGACTCGACCCGGGTGCGCATGAGCGGCTTGGCCTGCTCCAGGTCGCACACGTCGAGCCGGTCGCCGACGGTGGCGACGGCGTGGGCGAGGTGCTCGGAGACCAGCATCGGCCAGTCTTCCCTGGCTCTGCGCGCGGCCTCGCGCCGCAACCCGGTGAGCCGGACGACGAGCGGCTCGCCCGCGCCGGTGCCGGAGCCGGTGACGCTCGTCAGCCTCACGGAGCCTCCGTCGCGCGCGAACTCGAAGGAGTAGCCGAGCGACTCCGCGACGAGCGCGAGCAAGGAGTCGAGGTCGACGTCCTCGACCGGCCGGCGTGAGGGCTCGCGGTCACGCCCGAACAAATTCACGCGCCGTGTCCCTTCTGTCGGTTTCGTCCCTCCTACCTTGCCTGCTCCCCATCGCCGATCCGACCAGCGAGGGAGCACGATTCGGTATCGATAACACCAAGCGCTCCCAGCCACACGCTCATCTGTGGCGACCCGTGTCCCACCGGCAACCCCGCCACCACCGGCACCCCGAGCGGCCCCAGACGGTCGAGCAGCACGGGGTAGGGATCGCCGCAGTCGACCCACGAGCCGAGCGCGATGCCCCGTACCCCGTCGAACACCCCCGCCTGCAGCAACTGCGTCAGCATGCGGTCGATCCGGTAGGGCTCCTCCGTCACGTCCTCCAGGAAGGCGATCCGGCCCCGGAACGACGGCTGCCACCGGGTGCCGCACATGGAGGCGAGCAGCGACAGGTTACCGCCGGACAGCACGCCCTCGGCCCGCCCCGGCACCAGCACCCGGTCGCCGTGCACGACGCCTGTGGGGCCGAACAGCGCCGACTGCAGGCTCTCCCAGCTCCGCGGCTCCGGCGGCTTCTCGTCGGCCATGATTTTGGAGGCGGGCATCGGCCCGTGCAGCGTGGGCACGCCCAGCTCGATGGCGAACGCGTTGTGCAGCGCCGTGATGTCGCTCGACCCGACCAGGACCTTGCGGCCCGCCGCGCGCATGGCGTTCCAGTCGAGGCGGTCGAGCAGCCGCGCGGCGCCGTAGCCGCCCCGGCAGCAGAACACCGCGGAGACGGCCGGGTCGCACCAGGCCGCCTGCAGGTCGGCGGCCCTGGCCGCGTCGCTGCCCGCGAGGTAGTCGAGCCCCTGGCGGTCGAGCGCGTGCGCGCCGATCACCACCTTCAGCCCGAGCCCCTCCAGACGCTCGACGCCGCGCCTCAGCATCACGGCGTTGGGCGGGCCCGACGGCGAGACGATCGCGACGGTGTCACCAGCCTGCATTGATCAACTCCTTACATGCCTGCTTCGGTGAGCACCGATGCGGCGCTGGCTCGTTCACGTGCCAAACGGTGCCACACTTACCTGTCGTATGCGACTTCCGCCCCACATCCTCGTGGTCAACGGCATCAAGGTCCGCCGGCCGGTCTTCCTGCTCGGAGCCCCGCATTCCGGCACGGATCTGCTCGCCCGCGCCCTGAAACGATCCCCTGGCTTCCACGTGACGATGGGCCGCGCGAGCCTGGCGCACGTGGTGTACGCCTTCGCCCGCAAGCCGTCGCTCGCCGCCACGTCCGGCGCCGTGCGCGTCATGCGCGACGCCCTCGCCGAGGCGTGGCAGGTGCTGCCCCGATCGTGCGGCCAGTGCGCCGAGCCGTGCAGGGACGCGGGCGGCGTCACCGGCGCGGGCCCCTGCGTGAACGCCGGCGACGTCACCCGGTTCGGCGACGGCAGCCCCGACCTGCTCTACAGCGTGCCCGTGCTGCTCCAGGCGTTCCCTGACGCCCGGTTCGTGCAGCTCATCCGCGACGGCAGGGACGCCGTGGCCGGCATGCTGGCCGACCCGGCGTGCCTGACCTGGTTCAAGCCGGCGATGGTGACGGGCCAGACCGAGTTCCCCAACGCGTTCTTCGGCATCAGCAAGGACGAGCACCTCGACCGCTGGCGTGAGATGCCCGACTCGGGCAAGAGCGCGCTGCGCTGGCGCAGCGCCGTGCGGGTCAGCGCCGAACTGCGCAGGACCCTGCCCGAGGAGCGGCTCCTGACGCTGCGCTACGAGGACCTGGTGCTCAGACCGCCGCAGTCGGTGGCCACGCTCACGGAGTTCCTGCAGACGCGGGTGTCCAAGGTCGTCCTGTACGACCCCGCCGTCCCCATGCCGGGCGCCTGGAGGTCCCGGCTCACCCGCGACGACGTGAAGCTGGTGGAGAAGGTCGCCCGCGAGGAGCTCAAGCGGCTGGGCTACCTGAGGAAGAAGTGAACTGGGTGCGGTAGAGCTCGGCGTAGAGCCCGTCGCGCGCCAGCAGCTCGTCGTGCCTGCCGCGTTCGGCGATGCGGCCGTCGTGGACGACCAGGATCTCGTCGGCCTCCCTGATCGTCGACAGCCGGTGCGCGATGACCAGCGACGTGCGGCCCTCCAGCGCGGTCTTCAGCGCCACCTGCACCGCCGCCTCCGACTCGGAGTCGAGGTGGGCGGTGGCCTCGTCGAGCACCACCACGCGCGGTGCCTTGAGCAGCAGCCTGGCCAGCGCGAGGCGCTGCTTCTCGCCGCCGGACAGCCGGTAGCCGCGATCGCCCACCACGGTCTCCAGCCCGTCGGGCAGGCCCTCCACGAGGTCACCTATCTGCGCGGCCCTGAGAGCCTCCCAGATCTCCTCGTCCCCGGCCTCCGGCCTGGCATAGCGGAGGTTGGCCGCGATCGTGTCATGGAAGAGATGAGCGTCCTGCATGACCACCCCCACGGTGTCGCGCAGGGAGTCGAGGGTGGCGTCGCGCACGTCGAGCCCGTTGATCCTGACCGCGCCCTCGTCGACGTCGTAGAGACGGGAGACCAGCGAGGTCATCGTCGTCTTCCCGGCGCCCGAGTGGCCGACGAGGGCGATCAGCTGCCCGGGCCCGGCCCGGAACGACACCCCCTTCAGCACCGGCTGGGACGGCCCGGTGTCCTGCCGGGCGACCGACTCCAGCGAGGCGAGGGAGACCTCCTCGGCGGAGGGGTAGCGGAAGCGCACGTCGTCGAACTCGATCGTCACCGGGCCCTCGGGCACCGGCACGGCGCCGGGGCGCTGCGCCACCATGGGTTCGAGGTCGAGGACCTCGAAGACCCGGTCGAAGCTCACCAGGGCCGTCATCACGTCCACGTGCACGTTGGACAGCGACGTCAGGGGGCCGTACAGGCGCATCAGCAGGGCGGCCAGGGCCACCAGCGTGCCCAGCTCGAAGACGTCCGAGACGGACAGCACGCCGCCGATGCCGTAGACGAGGGCGGTGGCCAGCGCGGCCACGAGCCCGAGCGCGACCCTGAACACGGTGCCGTACATGCCGACGGTCACGCCCACGTCGCGGACCCTGGCGGCGCGGCTGCCGAACACCTCGGCGTCGTCCTCCGGCCGGCCGTAGAGCTTGGCGACCGTCGCGCCCGCCACGTTGAACCGCTCGGTGGTCACCGAGCTCATCTCGGCGTCGAGCTGCATCTGCTCCCGGGTCAGCGCCGACATGCGGCGGCCCACGAACTTGGCGGGGACGATGAAGATCGGCAGCAGCACCAGCGCGACCAGGGTGACCTGCCACGACAGGGCGAGCATGGCGCCAAGCACCAGGACCAGGCTGACGACGTTGGAGACCACGGACGACAGCGTGCTCGTCAGCGCCCGCTGGGCGCCGATCACGTCGGTGTTGAGCCTGCTGACCAGCGCGCCGGTCTGCGCCCGCATGAAGAACGCCACCGGCATGCGCTGCACGTGGCCGAACACCTCGGTACGCAGGTCGAAGATCAGGCCCTCGCCGACGCGCGCGGAGAACCACCGCTGCACCAGCGTCAGCCCGGCGTCGACCAGGGCCAGCACGGCGATGGCCACGGCCAGCCCGACCACGATGCCCGGCCGCTTGGGCAGGATGCCGTCGTCGATGATCGCCTTCATCAGCAGCGGGTTGGCGATCACGATCACCGCGCCCAGCACGACGAGCCCGAGGAACGCCACGATCTGCCGGGTGTACGGCCTGGCGTAGCGCGCGATGCGCCGCACGACGCCGGGCCGCAGCCGCTGCCTGGTCACCGATTCGTCGCGCCGCAGGGACGCCATCACACCGGGGCCGAAGCCCCCGCCCATCATCGCCATTCGGGGTCCTCCCCCGGGCTCAGCGCCACCATGGCGCACGAGGATTCCCGACTCAGCTCACCGCGAAATCGAGAGCCCTGGTCCGTCCGCGAGAACCCCCTGCCCACGCGGCCCCTGATCAGCCGAACAGGGCCTTGAGCCGGGCGGCCTGCTCGGCTCCCTCGGCCGCGCACTGCTCCTCCAGGGAACGGCCCTGCGCCCTCTGGAGAAGCCGCTTGGTCGCGGCGGCCGCGTCACGGTTGACGGCGAGCAGCTGCGCGATCTTGTCTTCTACCGCCTGGTCGAGGTCGCTCCCCGGGACCACCTTTTCCGCGAGGCCGATCCGCACGGCCTCGTCCGCGTGCACCACCCTGGCCGTCAGGCACAGGTCCTTCGCCTTGGCCAGGCCGACCAGCTCGACCAGGGGCTTGGTGCCGGTCAGGTCGGGCACGAGGCCCAGCGCGGCCTCCTTCATGCAGAACGCGACGTCGTCGGCGACGATCCGCAGGTCGCAGGCGAGCGCCAACTGAAACCCAGCGCCGATCGCGTGCCCCCGCACGGCGGCGATGGAGACGATCTCCGGGCGGCGCAGCCACAGGTATCCCGCCTGAGCCTGCTGCAGGCGCTGCTCGAAGGTGGCGGCGTCAGCAGCGGCCGCCGAACTGAAAGAGCCCTGTCCGGGCACCCCCTCCGGTGTGAACATTCGCAGGTCGATTCCTGCCGAGAAGGACGGTCCCTCACCTTTCACGACGACGACGCGCACCTGCTCGGGCAGGTTCTCGCCGATGCCAGCCAGTGCCGACCATGTCGCGAACGTCATGGCGTTGCGCTTTTCCGGCCGGTCCAGCGTGATCGTCGCTATCTCACCGTCCACCTCGAATCGGAGCCCGCCTTGGGCCGGCTGCCCGGCTGAGACGTCCTCCGCATACCCCCCGCGCTGTTGCGCCTGCGCTTCCGCCATCGCCCGCTCCTCGTGTCCCGGCCGCGCACGGGGTGCGCTGCAGAGTGCTGACCGTCGCGCCCGAGCCTACAGAATGTCGTTCTGGCCCGGGCGCGACGTCGGCTGTCAAGGGACGAGCGGCTGCGGTCGCACGTTCCGAGGCGGCCGTCAGCGCTTGGACTTGCCCCGGGTCGCCCCGCCGCGCCCGCGCAGAGTCACGCCGGACTCGCTAAGGATGCGGTGGATGAACCCGTAGGACCGGCCGGTGGAAGCGGCCAGGGCGCGGATGCTCTCGCCCTGGGCATAGCGCTTCTTGAGATCGCCGGCCAGTTTTTCCCGGTCGGCCCCGGTGACCCGGGTGCCCTTCTTCAGTGTCTCGGCCACGAGTACCTCCTGTAGTGCCGGACTTCCGCAGCGTTACTCCGCCATGATCAGTCATTTCAGCGGGATCGGCTACCTACTCCACGGGAAAAGATCCGTACCCACTCAAATTAAGATCAGGCAAGTGCCACAAGATCGGAAAATTCGTCGCTCCATGCGTCTTCAGTTCCGTCAGGTAGCAAGATCACCCTATCCGGTGACAGGGCGTCAACGGCACCCTCGTCATGCGTGACTAGGACGATTGCCCCTGAATACGACCTTAGAGCGTTGAGAACCTGCTCGCGGCTGACCGGGTCGAGGTTGTTCGTGGGCTCGTCGAGAAGCAGGACATTGGCGCTCGAAAGCACCAGGATGGCCAGCGCGAGCCGAGTCTTCTCGCCGCCGGAGAGCACCCCGGCAGGCTTGTCGGCGTCGTCTCCGGAGAACAGGAACGAGCCGAGCACCTTGCGCAACTCGGTGTCGGTGAACTGGCCACCGGCCGAGCGCATGTTCTCCAGGAGCGTGCGGTCGTTGTCGAGGGTCTCGTGCTCCTGGGCGTAATAACCGATCTTGAGGCCGTGACCGGGCCTGATCTCACCGGTGTCGGGCTTTTCCACGCCGCCGAGCAGGCGCAGCAGCGTGGTCTTGCCCGCGCCGTTGAGGCCGAGGATGACGACGCGGTGACCGCGGTCGATGGCCACGTTGACGTCGGTGAAGACCTCGAGCGAGCCGTACGACTTCGACAGGCCCTCGGCCATGAGCGGGGTGCGCCCGCACGGCTGCGGCTCGGGGAACCGCAGCTTGGCCACCTTGTCGCTCTGGCGCTCCTCCTCCGTGCCCGCGAGCAACCGGTGCGCGCGCCGCATCATGTCCTGGGCGGCCTTGGCCTTGGTGGCCTTGGCGCGCATCTTGTCGGCCTGCGCCAGCAGCGCGCCCGCCTGCTTCTCGGCGTTGGCGCGCTCGCGCTTCCTGCGCTTTTCGTCGGTCTCGCGCTGGGCGAGGTAGGCCTTCCAGCCCACGTTGTAGTGGTCGATCACCGAGCGGTTGGCGTCAAGGTGCAGGACCTTGTTGACCGTCGCTTCAAGAAGGCCGACGTCGTGGCTGATGATCACCAAGCCGCCTTGATGGGATCGCAAAAAATCACGAAGCCACCCGATTGAGTCCGCATCTAGGTGGTTTGTCGGCTCGTCGAGAAGGAGAGTTTCCGCTCCGCTGAAAAGAATTCTCGCCAATTCGACGCGCCTGCGCTGACCCCCGGAAAGCGTTTGCAACGGCTGGGTGAGCACCCTGTCCGGCAGGCCGAGGCTGGAGGCGATGGAGGCGGCCTCCGACTCGGCCGCGTAGCCGCCGAGCACGTGCATCTGGTCCTCAAGGCGGCCGTACCGCTTCACCGCCCGCTCGCGCGTGCGGTCGTCGGCGGAGGACATGCCGAGCTCGGCCGCACGCAGCTCGCGCAGCACCTGGTCGAGCCCGCGCGCCGACAGGATGCGGTCGCGGGCCAGCACCTGCAGGTCGCCGGTGCGCGGGTCCTGCGGCAGGTAGCCGACACTGCCGGACCTGGTGACGGTGCCGGACGCGGGCAACCCCTCGCCCGCCAGCACCCTGGTCAGGGTCGTCTTGCCCGCGCCGTTGCGGCCGACGAGCCCGATCTTGTCGCCGGGATTGACCCGGAACGTGGCTTTCTCGATGAGCAGGCGCGCGCCCGCGCGCAGCTCGATATCGCTGGCGATGATCATGGTGGCGGAACACTCCCGAGCTAGGAAACGAGGGTTGGGGCGTGCGACGCCGATCAATCGGGAGTATGCATACCGATCAGTGTAGAGCCCCCGCAGGGGCCCCACCCCTGGTTAACCGTCCGCCAGGTGCTCCCCGATCAGGGCCAGGTTGCAGATCGCGGCCAGGCCGTACTGCGCCGCGCTGTTGGTGGACACGAACGGCGCCTCACGCACCGGCGAGGGCACCTCAGGGCCGTCGACCGTCGTCAGCTCCCACTTCTCCTCGTGCTGCAGCGGATTGCGGTTGAGCTGGTCCCCCTCGCCGAGCCGGAACTTGCGCCACGCCCACGCGGCCAGCTCGTCGTCGCCGGTGCGGGCCGCGGCGTACGCGGTGAGCCTGCTGTGCGCCTGGATCAGCGAGATCCCGCGCAGCGGCCGGCCCACCTCCGCCTCCTGCTGCCCGGGGGTGGCGAGATAGAGGCGGCAGTACTCCAGCCACGCCTCCTCGAAACCCGGGACGCCGAGGTCGAGCGCGATGAGCTCCGCGCAGATCTCCGGCAGCCCGAACAGCGACGACAGGTGGGAGACGGAGATCTGGTCCCGCGAGGTGTCGAAGCGGCCCGTCCCGAGGTTCAGCCGGCCCTCGCCGGACAGGAACCGGCGCGGCATCGCGCCGATGTCGGCCATCGTGCCCAGCAGCCGGTCCCTGGCCCGCTCGTCGCCGTGCCGCTCCCACCGGGCCAGCCACGCCGCCGCCAGCGAGCCCCAGTCCGTGCCCAGGCCGACCGACAGCGCCGCCGGATCGGGTGTGTAGACGTCCTCGCGTACCTTGCGCGTCGGGTCGATCACCAGGAACGTCTCCTCCGGCGTGCTCAGCTCGTCCATGAGGTCGCCGGTGCGCTCGTCGGCCGTCAGGTAGTAGTAGAAGCGGCGATAGGCGGCGTTGGAGATGCGCAGCTGTTTGCAGCTGCAGCCCCAGTGCTGCACGTTGTGCCGGCTGCCCAGGCCCTTCCACCTGCCGAGATGGTAGACGTCGACCTCGCCCGTGTGCCGGGTCATGGCCTCGGCGAACCGGAAGACGTCGGCGCGTCCCGTACGCAGATACTGCAGCCACAACCACAGGTCGGGCGACAGCTCCGAGTTGTCCCACGCGTAGCCGCCCACGTCGTAACGCCAGGTGTGCCGGTCGGGGTCGTAGGTGTGCATGACGTCGCCGTAGTCCCAGAACCCGTACCACCTGCGCTGCTCGCGCTCCATCACGTACAGGTCGAACAGGAAGTCCAGGCGGTCCTCGATCAGGGCGCGCGCCGGCGTGGAGCGGTCGGGCAGCCCCCAGACCCCGAACACGCCTGCCTCGCGCGCCCGCTCGGGCGCCACGGCCAGCAGTCCCGGCCGGTCCAGCGCGGCGGCGTGCGCGGCCAGGTCCGCGGCGGAGGGCGTGGCGTCGCAGGCGCGCAGGGTCAGCTCGTGCGTACGCGCCACGCCGTGGGCGTCGCCGAAGCCCGGCTCGTAGTCCTCATACGTGATCTCCAGCCCTTCGAGCTGCTCGGCGAACGTGTCCTGGCCCATGCCGTCGTGGTAGAAGCGCAGGTCCATGGCCGGCGCGGACGGCGACCACAACCAGACGGTCGCCGTGGCCATGCCGGTGGCGGCGTTCCTGACGTCGAGGCGGGTGGGGTGCAGGCGCCAGAAGTCGCGCAGCCCGAAGCCGAGGCCGCCACTGACGCCACCGACGTAGCCGTAGCCGCCCGAGCGCGTCCCCGAGGGGATCGTCACCCATGCGTGGCCGTCCGCGGTGCGTTTGCGCAGCGTGAAGCCGTCGGCCGAGCCCTGGTCGAGCGTGTAGTCGTTCCAGGCGGGGATGAGGTGCAGCCGGCTCGCCACCTCGGGGGCGATCTCCCCGGCCGGCCTGCCCTCGACCTGCGCCCGGCGTACGTGCTCACCCGGGTCGCGGCGCAGGCCGGTCAGACCGCGTACCGCCTCGGTGAGGAAACCCTCCGCCCCGGCCAGCCGTACGTGCCGGTCGTGGAGCTGATCGCGCATGACCACGTCGGCGCGCAGGCCGAGCCCGGCCAGGAAGTCGCGCTCCGGATCGCCGTCCCAGACGAAGGTGTGCATGATCCGCACCTGTTCGGCGCCGGCGTGGAAGTACAGGCGCACGGTGAACGGCAGCCAGTCACCGTGCCGGCCCTCCAGCCGCACGACGGCGCGCAGCGGGCCGTCCTGCTCGACGGTGACGCTCTCGACGACGCCCTCGCCCTGCTCGCGGGCCACGGCGCCGCCCTCGTCGGGGGTGGGCTCCCCCTGCCGGAGGCTGACCAGGCGGACGTTCCTCGCGATCTCGCGGTTCCCGCGTGAGATCGACCGGGCGACCGTCCCGCCGCCGAGCTCCCAGGTGACCACGCCCGTGCTCACGACCAGCCCACCGCGCTCGCGTGCCACGGTCACGGCCGTAGCGGGCGCGGCGGGCGCGGCGGGCGCGGCGGGCTCGCGGCCCGGTTCCAGCCGGTACGCCCGCGCGACGTCCCGCTGCGCGCCGATGGCGTGGGCCGACCACTTGACCGAGCCGTCTGGCCAGGTGGCGGTCACCCAGCTCTGCACGGGCACCTCGCGGCCCGCGTCGTCAGCCAGGGCGAACGGCGCGTCCCGCGCCACCGCGCCGCGCGGCCACGGGACCCCCCAGGTCGTTCCTTCCTCACCCGGACGGTCCAGCCAGCGAAGCTCGGTCATGTGATCTCCTTCAGTCGGGGCTCGGGGCCGGGCCTCATTCCTTGACCGACCCGATCAGTACACCCTTGGCGAAGTGTTTCTGCAGGAACGGGTAGAAGAACAGGATCGGCAGGGTCGCGATGACGACGACGGCGAACTTGAGGCCCTGCTCGGGCGGCACCCAGGTCCGGTCCATCTGGGACAGGGCGGTGGCGGCGTCGGTGCTGGTCAGCTGCCGTACGAGGACCTGCAGCGTCCACTTGTCCGGGTCGCTTATGTACAGCAGCGGCGACATGTAGTCGTTCCAGATGGCCACCGCGTAGAACAGCGAGAACGTGGCGATGACCGGCTTGGACAACGGCAGGACGATCTTGAAGAACACGCCCATCTCGTTGCAGCCGTCGATGCGCGCCGCCTCCTCCAGGGCCTGCGGCAGCTCCTGGAAGAAGCTCTTGACGATGATCAGGTAGAACGGGTTGATCGCCAGCGGCAGGATCAGCGCCCAATAGCTGTCGAGCAGCCCCAGGTCACGCACCACCAGATAGGTGGGGATCATGCCGCCCGAAAAGACCATCGTGAAGATCACCAGGTTCAGTACCAGCGCCCTGCCCGGGAGATAGCGTTTGGCCAGCGGGTAGGCCATGGTGAACGTCAGCAACAGCTGGACCACCGTGCCGACCGCCGTCACGACGACGGTCGTGAGCAGGGCGCGGACGAACGTGTCGGTGGCGAAGATGTACGCGTACGACTCGGTGACGAACTTCTCCGGCCACAGGAAGAACGGGCGCGAGGAGATCTCCGCCTCGCCCGCGAACGATCCGGCCAGCACATAAAGCAGCGGCAGCACCGTGATCAACGCCATCCCGACGAGCACGACGACGTTGAGCGTGTCGAACACGCGGCCGGAGAGCGAGCTGTTGTTGTCGACCGGCTGCGTGGCCTTGGTCTCGGTCATGGTCGGCATGCCGGGGCTCCTCAGAACAGTCCACGCTGGCCGAGGCGCTTGGCCAGCCAGTTCGAGCCGAAGATCAGGATGACGCCCGCCACGCCCTTGAACAGGCCGACGGCGGTGGAGTAGCTGATGGCGCCCTGGGTGATTCCGGCGTAGTAGACGTAGGTGTCGAACACGTCGGCCACCGAGCGGTTCAGCGAGGTGGTCATGAGCCAGATCTGCTCGAAACCGGAGTCGAGCAGGTTGCCCGAGGCGAGGATCGCCATCACGACGACCGTCGGGCGGATCGCGGGCAGGGTGACGTGCCAGAGCTGGCGGAAGCGTCCCGCGCCGTCCATGCGGGCGGCCTCGTACAGGTTGGGGTCGACGCCCGCCAGCGCGGCGAGGTAGATGATCGTCCCCCAGCCGGTCTGCTTCCACAGCTGCTGCAGAATGATCAGTGGCCGGAACCATTCCTCCTGCGCCATGTAGTCGACCCTCGCGGTGTCACCGAGAACGTCGCGGATCCATCCGGAGATCACACCGAAGTCCGCCGCGAACAGCAGGTACGTCAGCGACGCGACGATCGTCCAGGACAGGAAGTGCGGGATGTAGATCAGCGACTGGACCGAGCGCTTGACGAGGCTGACGCGCAGCTCGTTGAGCATCAGGGCGACGATGATCGGCGCGGGGAAGACGATGACGACGTGCAGCAGCGCCAGGAACAGCGTGTTGAACATCAGCCGGCCGAAGTCGGGGCCGGAGAACAGGTCCTCGAAGTGTTTGAAGCCGACCCAGGGGCTGCCCGAGTAGCCGAGGAAGGGCAGGAAGTCCTGGAACGCGATCGTCACGCCGTACATCGGCAGATACTTGAAGAGCACGAAGTAGGCGACACCCGGAACGAGCATCAGGTAGAGCCAGCGGTAGCGCCTCAGCGCCGCGCGGAGCGGCACCTTGCCGGCCTTCCGCTTCTTCGTCTCGGTGGCCGCCTTCGGTGGAGGCGGCGCCAGGTCGGTGGCCACAGCGGCCTCCCTTCGTGTGAGAGGCCCGGGAGCGCGGGCCCCGGGCCTCTCGACGCGGCGTCTACTGGCCGAGCTTGGACACCAGGTCGTTGATCTCGGCGGCCACCTGCGTGCCGCCGCTGTCGTACCAGCGCTTGATCTCCGCCTTGAGCTGGTCCTCGGTGAAGGTGCCCGACAGATACTTGATCCGGGCGTCCGAGACGATCTTGTCGATCTGAGCGCCCTTCGCCACGGCGGTGGGCGAGATCACGGGCAGCGCCACGTTGTGCACGGCCGTCTTGAGGTCCTCCTCCACCAGTTCCTTCTGGAGCGCGAGCATCTTCTGGTACGGCTCCCCCGACGGCACCCGCTGGTAGGCGATTCCGCCGATGGACACGTCACCCTTGGTGCTGAGCTGGATGAAGGCGTCGTCCACGTCGTTCTGGATGGTCTTGACCTCGGGGTCGTCCTCGTTGATCAGCGCGGCGGTGTCACCGTTCTCGACCTTGAAGTTGCGGCCCTCGATGCCGTTGGTGAGCAGGACCTGGCCCTCCTTGGTCGCCAGCTTGTCGAGGGTCTTCAGCACGTTGTCGAGCTCCGCCTCGGTCCTCACGCTCTGCTTGGAGATGGCCAGAGAGTCGAGGTAGCCGGTGAACGGATAGGAGAACTTCTCGCCGTCGGAGCGCTTGAGGTTGCCGACCATGGTGACCTTGTCGCCGTAGGTCTCCTTGTCCTGCTCGAAGAACAGGTCGAGCCACTGCCTGGAGCGGATGTTGACGTCGATGATGATGCCGCCCCGGTTCTGCTGGACGGGGTCGTTCCACTTGCCGGCGTCGAGGGTGGCGAAGTCGGGGTTGACCATGCCGCCGTCGACCATCTTCTTCAGCCACCGGTTGGCCTCGAGGAACTCGGGGGTGTCGAAGCCGGGCACGATCTTGCCGTTGCGCTCGCCCCAGCCGTTGGGGGCGCCGAACCAGGTCTCGATCACGTCGTACGGGCTGGAGCTTGCGTAGTCGCCCGGCCATTTCGGGATGACGAGCCCGTAGGTGTCCTTCTTGCCGTTGCCGTCCGGGTCCTTCTCGGTGAACGCCTTGGCGATCTCGTAGAGGTCGTCGACCGTCTCGGGCTCGTCGAGGCCGACCTTCTCCAGCCAGTCCTTGCGGATGACGACCGCCGAGCGCAGGAGCGGCCGCATCCGGTAGAGGCCGTAGGTCCTGCCGTTGACGGAGGCGTTGAGCGCCGTCTGCGCGTCGGCGGGCTTGAGGTTCGGGTACTTGTCCAGTTTGTCGGTGAGGTCCCAGAAGGCTCCGGCCTGGGCTGCCTTGACGAAGGCCGGGAGGTGCGGGTCCACGACCATGACCTGCGGGAGGTCGTCCGAGGCCAGCGTGACGTTCAGCTTCTCGGTGTACTCGGCGTTGGGCACCCAGGTGATCCTCAGTTTCTTGCCGAGGAACTTCTCGACCGCCTGGTGCATCTCACCCTCGGGGTCTGGCGCGGTGCCGAACAACTTCGACATGAAGGTGATCGTGCCGGGGTCGGACTGGGGCGCGTCACCGCCGGAGCAGGCCGAGGCGGTGAGGGCGACCGTTAGCGTTAACACACCGGCAAGGAGCCGCCGGCGACGGGATGCGCTCATGAGTTCCCTTTCGAATGCAGCCGCGCCTCGTTCTCCTCGAAGAAGCGCTGACAGAGCCACGTGTTGAGGTAGATCCACGCGCCGACGCCGATCACCGGGGCCAGGACGGGCAGCACCGCGGTCGCGTAGGCGATGGACGAGAGCACCAGCAGCAACAGCACGGACGAAGCCGGACGCATGAGTGCCAGCTGTGTCGCTTTGGGCCAGTAGGCCCACAGCGGAAGGTCGTAGTGCACGTAGAGCGGGCCGACGTACGCCCCCACGCCGGCCAGCGCGATGAGCGCCGCGAAGGTCGCGATCCGCGGCGTCCCCATCCCCGGCCCGGCGGCCGACAGGTAGAGGTAGTTGCCGACCAGCACGATGGCGAGCGCCGCGACGGGAAGGACCAGCAGCGAGGCACGGACGAACTCCCGCCGGTAGACGATCCAGAAGTCTTCCCAGTGAATCGATTCACCCCGGGCGTGGCGACGTGCGACGGTGTACGCGGCCACGGTGGCGGGCCCGAGCCCGAGGAGCACGCCGCCGAGCATGGTGAAGGCGATCCACATCAGGTTGAGCCTGGCCGCCCAGAAGATCTCCGAGCAGACTGCTTGAACCTTCATTGACATGGCTGGATGGCTCATCCCGCAGCACCTTCTGACGGCGTGTGCGCGGACACGGGGGCGGAGTGTTGCGCCGTGGTTCCCCCGCCGTTACGAGAGGGTGAACCCCGGTGGTGTTGCGAAATTAGTGTTGAATCGACTCAAAGTCAATGACGCGAAATCCGCAGATTTCCGTACTCGCCGATGAGCGGAGCCATCTGCCGGAACCCGATCTTGCCTCCTGCCAGGGCAGGCCCGCCCACAGCGCCGTCGTCGACCCACCGGAACGAGACCAAATCGTTGACCGAGAACGTTACCTCGCCGGCGCGCACGTCGATGCGCATCGCGTACGGGCCGTCGGCGTCGAGCACCCCGGGCAGCGGGTCCGGCCCCTGCGCGACCAGGTGGAACCCGTGGCTCTTGCGCAGGTTGCAGGTGTGCAGGGCGCGCTCCGACGCCCACATGCGGCGGAAGTAGGAGATGTGGTAGGCGTCGATGTCGCCGTGGTGGTACTGCTCGTACGGGCCGGTGCGCCTGGCCAGGCCGGGGTCGAAGAGGTCGGCGCCCTTCCTGCCCCTGGCGTGGAAGAACATGATGGCGAGGCCGGGTTCCCTGATCGGCAGGAAGTCCCACTCGATCCGCACATCGGCGGGCAGGTCCGCGGGGCACCAGAGCACGACGTTGGCCGCCTGGCCGTCGGACGGCGGCCTGCGACTCTCCAGGCGCATCCGGCCCTGGGGGAAGGACGTGACGCCGTCGCCCTCCATGCGGAAACCCGCCAGGTCCTCCGGACGGGCCAGGGCGTTGCGGTAGAGCTCGGTCAAAGGGGGCTCCTTCCGGGAGTCGCGCCGTACGTGCGGCGTCCCCGGCCTCGGGTCGTACGCCGCCGCGGCCGGGTACGGCGTCGCGCCGGCACCCGGGCCCGGACCCACGGCGCCGGGCGGCTGGATGAAACGGTTCACGGCTGGGGGCGGTAGGGCGCGCTGGACTCGCGGACCACCAGGTCGGGCTGGAAGATGACCTGCCGGTGCCGGTGCCGTCCGGGCTCGGCCACCTCTTCGAGCAGTAAGTCGATCGCCGTGCGGCCCAGCAGCTCGCGCGGCTGCCGCACCGACGACAGCGGCACCGCGGCCGCCGCGGCGAAGTCGATGTCGTCGTAGCCGATGATGGCCAGGTCGTCGGGCACCCGCAGGCCGTGCGTGGCCATCGCCTGGAGCAGGCCGAGCGCCATCATGTCGTTGGCGCAGAAGGCGGCCGTGGGCCGCTCGGCGGCCGGCAGCGCCGCCATGCGCTCGCCGATGGCCCGCCCCTCGGCGACGGTCAGCGCGGGCGCGGTGGCGGTGAGCAGCTCGACGTCACCGCCGGCGGCGGCCACCGCCCCGGCCACGCCCGCGTGCCGGTCGGCCACCTGCTTGACCGACATTGGCCCTCCGACGAACGCGATCCGCCGGTGCCCGCGCTCGATGAGGTGCGCCCCGGCGATCTGCCCGCCCAGCCGGTCGTCGACCGCCACCGAGCACTGCAGGCCGGTGGCCGGGCTGTCGACCAGCACCACGGGAATCCCGCGGGCGGACAGTTCCTGTGGCCAGGGCGTCTCCGCCTCGACGGGGGTGATGAGGATGCCCATCACCCGCTGCTGTTCGAGCTGATCGAGGTGGCGGCGCTCACGACCGGCGTCACCGGCGCTGTTGCACAGCACCACCATCGTGTCGTGGTCGTCGGCCACCGCCTCGGCGCCCCTCGCCACGTCGACGAAGAAGGGGTTGGCCACGTCGAGCACGACGAGCCCGACCGTGCGGCTGTGGCCCACCCGCAGGTGGCGCGCCACCTCGTTGCGGACGAACCCCAGCTCCTTGATGGCGTCGAAGACGCGTTCGCGGGTGGCGGGCGACACGATCTCCGGGCGGTTGAGCACGTTGCTCACCGTGCCCACCGAGACGCGCGCCAGCTGCGCGACCTCCTTGATGTTCCTGGTCGCCATCGATCCTCACGAGGCCGTGCCGCTGTAAGTGCATGAGCCGCTACTCGGGAAGGTGGTCCGCGGACGCGGCCACCGTGCAGAAACCGCTGCCTGCCGGTGGGACGGCCGGACGCCGCCCACCGTGAACCCGGCCATCATAGCGGCAATCAAGATTGAATTGAATCGACTCAACCCTTGTCGGACAAGGTAAGGACTCGGGGGCTTTCATGCGCCGGGCATCAGGCGCAGGTGTCTCCCGAGGTCGGCGGGCGACCGGTAAAGGGGGCGGTCGTGCCTTCCCACGAGCCCTCAGGGTTCGGCGAAGACAGCGGTGATCGGGTCCACCAGAAGCAGAACCGGTACGCCGCCTGCTGCGTACATGGAGGACTTCTTCACCCGATCGTCTTAGCCTCCCGTGAGACCCGGATGCGGCGGCTGCGAAGGTCCGCCTGATCCCCGGCATGGGGAGAACCCCGCCGATCCGGCGCGCAGGGGCTCATCCGGGAGAGCTGCCGCCTGGAGCATCCACCACTCGGACGCGGACCGCGCGGAACGTGGCCGGGGTGTCCTTCAGCACCGCCAGCTTCGGGTCGGGCACCACCAGGAAGGGCTCGGTCTCCAGGGCCAGCAGGGGCGCGAGCCGCCGGTCGTGCCGCAGGGCGTCGACGGCCCGCCGGTCCCCGCCGAGCACCACCGCGTCCAGCTCCCCCAGGTGCGGCGACAAGACCCGGACGGCCGTCGCCACCGCGTCGTCGAACGCCTGGGCCGCCTGCTTGCGCCGCCGCCTGGCGAAGCGCTGCTGCGACCATCCCCCGGCCGCCGTGCGCCCCTGCACCAGCCGTGACCCCACTTTCGACGCGACCAGCCCGGACCCGTGGAAGACACCGGCGGCGTACCCGCCGAGCCGCACCAGGAACACCCCCACCCGCCGCTCCGCGGACGCGTGGGCGACCAGCCGGGTGACGTGGGGCGGGCCAGGAGGCGTCATGGGAGGGAAGGGCACGTGCAGTTCGGCCCGGGCGCCGTCGTCGGCGAGCAGCCGCACCACCCGGTCGTCCCCCGAGGCGGAGAAGGGCCCGTGACGACCGGCGAACCCGTCGATCCACGGGTGCAGGCGCTCCGGCGGCACGGTCACCCACCGGCCGCCGCCGCTGGCCGGACGGGCGTTCATGATGGGAAGGCTAGCCGAAGCCATGTCGGTGGGAGCGGGCGAGAACCCGAACGGAAATGTCGGTTAATTTTGGTTCGCGGGACTTCTGCGGCGGTTGCGGCTACAGGAGCATCTGTACACGTGTCCTCCCTGCTCACCAGCCCCATCGTGGATCTCGACACCGGGGCCGTCATCGCACATCCGGCCGTCGTCGACCCGGCCGGCGTCCTCCGGGCGGCCCCGCTCCCCATGGTGCTCGAACTTCCCATCCGGGTGGTCCTGCCGGGCGCCGGCGCGCTGGCTCCCCTCCACGAGGCGCTCAGGAGGGCGGGCAGGCATCCGCGCGAGGCCATCCTGCTGCTCACCGGAGCGTGCCACGAGCAGGACCGGCCGCTGCTCAGGGCCGGGGCGGACGGCCTGCGCACGATCGGCTACCTGCTCGGGTTCGCGGGCGTCGGCACCACCGGCGGCGCGGCGCTCGACCTGGTCACCGAGTCGTCGCCGTACCTGTTGGCGCTCGATCCCGAGCTGGTCACGCGCATCCCCGCCGACCACCGGGCGACCGCGGTGGCGCGGGCGGTGGTGTCGCTGGCCCGCGGCATCGGGGCGCACGTCCTGGCTCCGGGCGTCGAGCGCGAGCCACAGGTGGCGGTGGTGCGCGGCCTCGGCGTACGCCTCGCGCACGGCCCCCTGCTGGCCCCCGGCCCCGACGGCAAGGTACGCGTGCCGCTGCCCGTCGCCGACGAGTCGCCCGCCACGGTGATGCTCGGCCCGCGCGTGCAGGAGCTGCTGATCCCTGCGGTGACGCTGCCGGAGGCGGCGCGGGCGGAGGAGGCGGTGGCGGCGTTCGGGCATGAGCCGACGATCACCAGTGTGATCCTGGTGGATGAGTTCCAGCGGCCGAAGGGCAGCCTGGACCGCAGCCGGTTCCTGCTGTCGTTCGCCGCCCGTTACGGGCACGCCCTGCACGGCGCGAAGCCGGCGCAGCGGCTGGCCGACCCGCCGCGCACGGTCCCGCGGACGGCCCCTGCCATCGCGGCCATGCAGGCGGCGAGCAGGGACGCGGCCCGGGTCTACGACGACCTGGTCGTGACCGACGAGCTCAACCGCTGCCTGGGCATCGTCCGCATTTCCGACCTGATCAGGCAGGTCACCGCGATCCAGGGCTGACGTCCTCCCCCCTCCCCC
>NZ_SMJZ01000465.1 GCF_004348345.1 Nonomuraea longispora | reverse complement strand
ACCGTTCACCCGGAAGGTGCGTCCGTTCTGTGCGATGTCTTGATCTAAGCAGTCAGATCATCGCAGGTCGGAGGCACCTTCTTCATTTATCGATCTTCGGAGTGAAATTCCGGCTGAATAGCCGAGGCAAGGCGAAGCGCATCCCCTCGCATGGTCGCCAAGCGCCGTCTCTAGATGCGGATCTTCTGGGGCATCGCCGTGCGCCTCGTCCCCCTGTAGGGGCGGCGGTGCCGAATGTGGCGCGTATGTATGACTTCTGGCTGGGTGGTAAGGACTTCTACGAGGTAGATCGTGAAGCGGCTGCCATGGTGGAAGTGCTCCTTCCTGGTACGAAGAGGTACGCGCGGG